>SYOX01000206.1 GCA_005804885.1 Pseudomonadota bacterium | reverse complement strand
GTGCCGGGTCGCCGCCGTCGACGGGCGCCGCGCCGTCGACGGGCGCGGGGATCTCGTCGACCTGGGCGATCTCGCCGGCCTGGGCGTCGCCGCCGGGCCGGAGCTGGGCGGTCGAGCGCCGCGCGCTCCAGGCGGCCTGGAGCCGGGCCGGCCAGGACAGCCCGTCCATGAGCCACGCGACGATCAGGGCGATGAGCGGCCACTGGATGATCTTGACGCTGCGCCCGAAGGAGAGGCCCTCGGGCAGCTCCAGCTTGCCGTCGGTCAAGAGCGGGCCGAGCAGCTCGCGGGGGTATCGGTCGAAGTCCTTGCTCAAGAACAAGACGATGAGGATGGCGCAGAGCCCCAGGGTCCGGGGCAGAAAGGGCCGCAGGCGCAGCTGCGCCCAGAAGGCGCCGTCGCTCAAGGCCAGGGCGGCCCCGACGCCGATGGCCGCGGTGGAAGGGAAGAGGATGAGGCCGTGGGCGCTGCCGAGCCACAGCGCCGCCACCAGCGAGGCGATGAACCAGTGCGCGATCAGGCCCAGCGCGTCGGTCTGGGCGTGGGCCGCCGGGGTGTCCTCGGGCTGCGCGCCCCCTTCGGCTTGAAGGTCGCTGGTCTGGAGGTCCTCGGCGCGCTCGCCCTTGCGAAGGAGATAGACCAGGGTCAGGGGGAGGAGCGCCGTCCAGGGGTAGGCGCCGAAGCCTATCTGGTTGATCCAGAAGTTGAAGTCGACGTGCGAGGGCATCGCGCCGGGGGTCAGCGTCGGGAAGTGGAGGAGGGAGGAGAGGGCCGCAGAGCCCTGGGGGGTGGGGGCCAGGAGCGGCACGCCCTCGGCGGGGGCGCCAGCGTCGAAGAGGGCGCCGAGGGCCAGCGCGGCGGCCAGCGGGGCCGCGAGGGCGAGCGCGCCGGCGGTGGACATCAGGGGGGCCAGGGCGCGGCTGCGGCGGGCCAGGAGGGCGGCGGAGGCGATCAGGGCGGCAGGGGCGAGGGCGGCGAGCCAGGCGAGCCCTTCGGTGGGGGCGGCCTGTGCGAGGGGGTCGGCGGGGGCGAGCGCGGCGCTGAAGCCGGCGATCGCGCCGCCGCCGATCACCAGCGCGGCGAGGGCCGTCGCGGCGAGGTCCACCGGCGAGATCGGGCTGGGGGAGGGGGAGGCGGCGCGCTGTCCGAGGGCGGCAGAGGTGAGGATCGCCAGCGGCAGCCACAGGCCCCAGAGGCCGAAGGTGAGGACGTCGACGACGAGGACGACCCCGAGGGCGGTCGGCAGGGCGAGGCCGCGGTCGTCGGGGCGCGTCATGATCGCGCCGAGGGTGGCGACGGTGGCCATCAGCGCCCCGGCGAAGGGGGCCTGTCCTCCGGCCAGGGTGGTGCCGGAGAGGAAGACGGCGGGGCAGGCCAGGGCGGCCCCCGCCGCGATCAGCGCCCGCATGCCGCCGAAGATCCCGCGGAGCCACAGGAAGAGGGCGCTGGCGCCGGCCAGCAGGGAGAGCGACATCGGCAGCCGCATCCCCCACTCGGCTCCGCCGGTCAGGGTCTGGCCGGCGGCGATGAGCCACAGGGGCAGGAGGGGGCGCGGGGTGCTCTGGCCGCCGAGGGTGGGGTGGAACCAGCGCCCGGCCTCGCGCATCTCGCGGGCCATCTCGGCCCAGCCGGTCTCCCAGGGCTCCCAGAGGCCGAAGGCCCGCTGGGCGATGAACATGCAGGGCAGGCCGACGAGCAGGATCAGGCCGACGCCGAGCGGGCCGGAGATGGGGTCGCGGGAGAGGGTCGAGGGAGGGGTTGCGGATCGGTCGGTCGCTTCGGTCGCCGCGTCCGTCTCAGTCATCGCGCTCAAGGCCCACTCCCGTCGTCGCCGAGCCGGACCCGCGCCAGCCCCCGTCAAGCGGACGCATCATCCAACAGCAGGGACCTGCGCGCAACCTCAATTGCGCCAGAAGGCCGGGATGAGCAGGACGAGCAGGGCGTAGAACTCCAGCCGCCCCAGGAGCATGCACAGGCTCAGGACGACCTTGCCGCTGTCGGGGATGAAGGCGAAGTTCTCGATCGCGCCGACGCGGGCCAGGCCGGGGCCGACGTTGAAGAGCGTCGCGGCCACGCTCGTCGTGGCCGTGACGAGGTCCAGCCCCAGCGCCGCCATGTAGAGGCTGGCCAGCCAGAAGATGACGGTGCCGAGGATGATGAAGGCCAGCGTCCCGTGGACGACGTCGTCGTTGATGGCGCGATCGTTGATGCGCACCTTGGTGACGACCGCGGGCCTGAAGACCTTGAGCAGCTCGCGGTGGACGGCCTTGCCCATGACCAGGAAGCGGAAGACCTTCAGCCCGCCGGCCGTCGACCCCGCCATGCCCCCGACGAACATCAGCGCCACGAGCAGCAGGCCCGCCACCGGCGGGTAGCGGTTGAAGTCGTCGGTCGAGAAGCCCGTCGTCGTCACCACCGAGACGACCTGGAAGGCGGCGCACCGCAGGCTGTCCAGCACGCCCTCGTGGCTCTGCACCATGAACTGGCTCGGGTCCCCTGTCTTGTAGATCGCCGCGGTCACGATGGCCGTCGAGACGCCGACGATCGTCAGGTAGAGGCGCAGCTCGTGGTCCAGCAGGGCCTCGCGCCATTGTCGGCGCAAGACCATGAAGTGCAAGGTGAAGTTCATCCCGGCCAGGAGCATGAAGAGGGTCAGCACCCACTCGACCCTTGGCGAGCGGAAGCCCGCGACCGACTCGGCCAGCGTCGAGAAGCCGCCCGTGGCCATCGTCCCGAAGGCGTGGACGAAGGCCGCGTGCCAGTCCATCTGGGCGAAGGGGCTCAGGCCCTTGGCCTTGACCTCCGCCGCGCTCGGCCCGATCAGGTAGAGGATGACCGCCAGCACCACCGTCAACCCCAGGTAGATCCACCACAGCGCGATGCTGGTCTCCTGGATGCGGGGCAGCAGCCCCTCGGTGATGGGGCCGGGCACCTCGGTCTTGAAGAGCCGCTTGCCGCCGACGCCCAGCTTGGGCAGGATCGCCACGAAGAGCACGATGATCCCCATCCCGCCGAGCCAGTGCGTCATCCCTCGCCACCAGTGCAGCGCCCGGGAGATCCCCTCGATGTTCGTCAGCACCGTCGACCCCGTGGTCGTAAAGCCGCTGACGGCCTCGAAGTAGGCGTCGACGGGGTTGGGCAGCGCCCCGTCGATCATGTAGGGGACCCCGCCGAAGACGCCCAGCAGCGCCCAGGCCGCCGCCACGATCAGCAGCGCCTCGCGGCGCGAGATCGTCCCCTCGTGATCCCGGCCCCAGGTCCACATCCCCACGCCCGAGAGCAAGGTGATCAACACCGAGACCACGAAGGCCACCGTCGTCGAGATCGGATCGCACGCGATCGCCCACGGGATCGACGTGGCCATCGCCGCCGACAGGACCATCAGGAGGATGCCGATCAGGCGGCTGACGCGTCGCAGGTTCATGGCGCCTCCCCCCTAGGTCGAAAACCAGCCGCCGTCGCTGCGCTTGAAGAAGCCCTCGACCTGCTCGCGCATGTTGGCGGTCGAAAAGACGATCACCCTGTCCCCGGGCTCGATCACGTCGTTGCCCCGTGGCACGAAGGCGCCCTTGTTGCTCATCACCGCGCAGATGCTGGCCCCGCGCGGGAAGCCGATGTCCTTGATCGGTCGACCGACCACCCTGGCCTGGGGCGGGGCGACGAACTCCAGAAACTCCCCGCGCCCATCCAGCATCGGCCGCACGCCCAGGATCTGGCCCGCCCTGACGTGCGTCAGGACCTGCTGCGCCGCCGCAAGGCGAGGGCTCAACGTGATGTCAATCCCCAGCCGCGCGCACACCACCGCGTAATCCGGCTTGTGCAGCAGCGTCACCACCCGCCGGGCGTTCATGTCCCGCGCCAGCAGCGAGGCCATCAGGTTCAGCTCGTCGGCCTTGCTGCAGGCGATGAAGACGTCCGCCGTCCCCACCCCGTACTCCTCCAGCAGGTGCTGGTCCGTGCCCGCCCCGTGCAGCACCGTGACCCCCTCGCCGAGGCGCTCGGCCAGCTCCTCGCACCTCGCCCTGGACTCCTCGATGAAGAAGATCTCCACCCCCTCTCGCGACAGCGACCACGCCAGGTGCTCGCCCAGCTCCGAGCCCCCCACGATGAAGACCTTGGGCGTCTTGCGCGTCCTGGCCTGGCTGAAGTGACGCTCCAGCGCCGGGATCTGCTCGACCCGGCCGATCGCCATGACCAGATCGCCGGGCCGGATCACGTCGTCGCCGGAGGGGATGATCAGCTCCCCGTCCCGGTCGATGGCCGCGATGAGCGTGTTGGCCGGCAAGTCCAGCTCCCGCAGCGGCTTGTGCAGCGCCGCGCAGCGGCTGGCCACCTGCAGCTCCACCATCTCGATGCGGTCGTTGGCGAAGTCCTCGATCGCCACCGCCCCCGAGTGGCGCACCAGCTTGTGGATCTCCACCGCCACGAGCACCTCCGGGTTGATCACCACGTCGATGCTTTCGAACATGTTCTTGTGGATCGGCCGGTGGTCGTCGAAGTAGACCTGGTTGCTCACCCGCGCGATCACCTTGCGCGCCCCCATCCGCTTGGCCTGCAGCGACGAGAGCAGGTTGATCTCGTCGTTGTCCGTCACCGCGATGAAGAGGTCGGCCTTGTGCACCTCGGCCTGCTGAAGCACCCGCGGGCTGGCCCCGTGGCCGCACAACACCCGCGCGTCGTACTGCTCCTCGGCCACCGCCAGCGACGCCTCGCTCTTGTCGATCAAGACAAGCCCGTGCCCCTCCTCCTCAAGCACACGCGCGATGTGCTTGCCGACCTCCCCCATCCCTACGATCACGATATTGAGCTTCATCCGCCGCCCCTGCCCCGCTGCCTGTCGGTGCCCCCGACCGCCCCAAGCCGGCGCAGCATACGCCTCGCGCGCGCGCAATCAAGACCTCCCCTCATCTGAGGTGTCACATGGAGGCTTCGACGGGCCTCACCCCACGGCCACCGATCCCGTCAGAGACCCTCACAGCCTCTCGACCCATTTGCTGCAGTGAAAATTACACATTTATAATGTGTAATTAGTATGTTAAGGTGGCAAAAATCATGAGCAGGCGGGGAGTGTTCCTGGCACAGTTGATTCAAGCGCTTCCCGCCCTGGGCGTGGCCTGGTATCTGCCTCTTCGAACAGCGCAGTCAGGGCTCGCGGCGGCCCTCTCCTGGCAGGGGAGCGTCCTCGGGCTCCTCGGCATTGACCGGCAGATCCCCCCGATCACCACCGGACAACCCGACCGTTTCTGGGGGCGCTGGTTTGTCTCCCCCACCGGCGCAGAACCAGGGGCACAGGCTCCCATCAAAGGCGTCGGTGTGGTGGAGCCACAGCCTGACGCGCGCCTGGGCGGCCGTGCACCCGTAGGCTCGCTCCAGGTAGTGATCCAGCTCGACGAACTCCACCTGCGACGCCCGACGCCACAGCACATTGCGCAAGTGGGCCACCGGCGCCCTGTCATGGAGGGTGATGATCCCACCCTCGATCACGGCCTTGTCCAGCGCTGCGCCGAGCCGGATCGGATCGCGCAGGTCCTCCACGGACCGCCATGGGTCGGAGTCTCCGACCCCCGAATGCCACAGGACGTGGACCAGCCCCAGCCGAGCCAGCTCATCGTCCGTCGCCTTGATGTGCACCCCTCGCCAGTGCTTCCCGACATAGGGCGCGCCGCCGGGCAACCTGACAAAGTGCATCGGCGCAGGGCTCTTCCCCGAAGCTCGCTCATCCAGGATCTCCCCCCAGGCCTCCAGCAACGCCGGCCAGTCGCGCACCAGGACACGGCGACGAGAGTTCGGGGAGGTGCCCCCGAAGAGGCGACCGTGGAGCGCCTTGAAGTCCTCGGTCGAGCGGGCCAGCAGCGCCACATCCACCACGGCCTGGTTGACCAGGAGGTTGCGCCCGATCAACGACCGCCCCTCTCTGTCCCGATGCACTACCAGCCCAAGGCTGTGAAAATAGCCATGGTTGGCCAGCATGTGCCCATCGGTCACCATCCGTTGGAGCAGCCCGTAGGTCTGGGCGTTGATGCTGCTGCCCGTCACGAAGAAGGTCGCGGGCGCCCCGACCGACGACAGAATATCCAGTATTTTCGGGGTCTTGTCTGGATCGGGGCCGTCGTCGAAGGTCAGCGACGCCACCCTGGGGACCTGCCGAGGTGAAGCGACGCTCAGCGCCAGGCGCTGCCCCTCATCCCAGCCCGGGCAGATCGACGCCGCCTCGGGGATCGGCTCGATGACCTCGACAGCCTCGACCTCGACAGCCTCGACCTCGACGGCCTCGACCTCGACGGCCTCGGACACCACGAAGGTGTCCTCAAGGGTCAGGGGCGAGGTCGAGCCGCTCTGCCGCGATGCGACCTGCGGCAAGTCCGGCTTGATGGGCTGCGAGGGTCGATCCGGCCCGACATGAACGCAGCCCACCAGCCCCACAAGCGCGCACATCGGCGCGGTGACCCTCCACAGCCACCGCCGCTCCAGGTCTTCCAACCCGGTCCCCCCTGCTCCTCGTCGCCACATCAAGGTCTCCTCCTGAGGGATGGTATGATGCCAGGTGCACCTTCGTTATGACAGAAACAAGAGAAGCTCGCAAAACACCACTGGTTCCGGTCCCGTGGCCCGGATCTTGAATGAGGTTATTGATTTTTGATGGATAAGTGGGAGTGGTCATCCGGGAATGTTCCCAGAGGATCGAGCCGGGAAAAGTCTTGCCGGACATCACGACCGCCTCAAGAAGGACGGTCACCATGCCATCTCAAAGTCCCAATGTCACCTTCGAGCCTGTCGACGCCGCCCGAATCCTCGACGCCCCGGCGCCCTGCTCTTGCTCAAGCTCGTCCGAAACGGCGTCCTGGACTCGACGCCGCGAGGAGCCTGGGGTCTGTGGGGCGACCTGAAGGGACACCTCAACATCTCAAGGGGGCTTGCGGGGTCATTGACGCCGCTGGAGGGGCGCTGGTAAGTTGTCCCGTCCTATGAAGTGGCGGCAGAAAGAGCGTAAGAACACACCGTCTCCAGGGAGCAGCCCGGCGTTGGCGGCAGGTTCTTCGATGGTCCTTCGGCGGGGGGAGGGCTGTTGCAGGAAGAGACCCCGAAGCAAGGCTTCGACACCATGACAGACAACGCGACGATCCAGGTTCAGAACGGCGAGGTCCCAGAGTCCCCGAACATCAAGGCGAGGAAGCCGGATCCTTGCGCGCTGGTGATTTTCGGCATCACCGGCGATCTGGCCAAGCGCAAGCTCATCCCGGCGCTCTACCACCTGGCGCTGGGCGGCTCGCTGCCGGAGGACCTGGCGGTCATCGGCTTCAGCAGGAGCGCCAGCGACGCCGAGGAGCTGCGGGCGAACCTCTACGAGGCGGCCAAGTCCTTCTCGCGGTCCAAGAGCGTCGATCCGGAGATCTGGGCGCGCTTCATCGCGCGGGTCGACTGCGTGGCGGGAGGCGCGGACGATCCGGCGGCCTACCAGGCGCTCAAGGAGAAGCTGGCCGAGGCGGACGAGAAGTTCGGCTCCAAGGGCAACCGCCTGTACTACCTGTCGGTGGCGCCGAGCATCTTCCCGACGATCCTGGGTCGGCTCAAGGAGGCCGATCTGGTCTTCGAGCCGGGTTCGAAGGGGCAGCGGTGGTCGCGGGTCATCGTGGAGAAGCCCTTCGGTCACGATCGGGCCTCGGCGCACGAGCTCAACAGCCTCGTCGGCCAGGTCCTCGACGAGCGGCAGACCTACCGGATCGATCACTACCTGGGCAAGGAGACGGTCCAGAACATCTTGACCTTCCGCTTCGCCAACACGATCTTCGAGCCCCTGTGGAACAATAAGTATATCGACCACATCCAGGTCACGGCGGCCGAGGAGCTGCTGGTGAGCGGCCGGGGCACCTTCTACGATCAGACGGGCGTGGGCCGCGACATCATCCAGAACCACCTGCTGCAGGTTCTTGGGTTGATCCTGATGGAGCCGCCGGTCTCGCTCGACGGCGACCACGTCCGCGACCAGAAGGTGCAGGCGATCCAGGCGCTGCGGTCGGTGGCCGAGGGCGACGCGGTCTTCGGGCAGTACGAGGGCTTCCTTCAGGTCGACGGGGTGGCGCCGGGCTCGCGGACGCCCACCTACATGGCGATCAAGACCTGGGTGGACAACTGGCGCTGGTCCGGGGTGCCGATCTACCTGCGGGCTGGCAAGGCCATGGAGGGGCGGGACACGGAGGTGGCCATCGTCTTCAAGGAGGTGCCGAGCTACCTCTTCGGCCAGGGCCTCAAGCCGAACGTCCTGGTGTTGCAGATCCAGCCCAACGAGGGGATCACGCTGCACTTCTCCTCGAAGGTCCCCGGCGACGATCTGAACATCGGCTACGTCGAGATGGACATGAAGTACTCGCAGGCCTTCGAGCGCAAGCCCGGCGACGCCTACGAGCGCCTGCTGCTCGACGGCATGCGGGGTGACTCGACGCTCTTCGCCCGGCGCGACGAGATCGATGAGGCCTGGAGGTGGATCGACCCCGTGCTCAAGGGCTGGGAGTCGGGCACCACCCCCATGCCCGTCTACGCCCCGGGGCAGAACGGCCCGGCCGAGGGCGACGCGCTGATCGAGCGCGACGGCCGTTCCTGGCGCTCGATCGAGTAGAGATCTTCGTCGACCTGTCCGCTCGCCCCGGGCTCGCGCCCGGGGCTACAGGGAAGGGACGCCCCTTCGGGGCTGGCGGCGGGGCGTCAACCTGCGCGGCGGCGTGCCTCTCGACACCAGGACCCTGAACCCATCGTGTCCGTCGTGGTCTGCGACAGGGCGCTGAGAAGGCATCCACCCTGTCGAGAGCCCCGAAGGGGCGTCCCTGCTCTGTAGCCCCGGGCGCGAGCCTGGGGCGGGCGCGGGTGGCGGCCTTCGAGGCTCCATCAGGTGGGGGTCTTGTGGTCGCGCTCTCGGGGGAGGTGTTCCCAGGCGTCGAGGGCAGTGTCGTTGGCGTGGTGTTGCTTCTGGTTGCGGACGTAGAGGATGAGGTGGGCGAGTTGGTCGGGGAAGGCGGTCGTGGCGCCGTATTCCTGCTGCCAGCCGAAGGGCTCGGGCAGGCGCGCGATGGCGTTCAGGCGCCGGTTGCTGATGCACTTGAGATCCCTGACGAAGTCGGAGAACGCCAACCGGGGCGGGAGCGCGAAGACCACGTGGACGTGATCCTCGACCCCGTTGATCTCGACGACAGCCCCGCCCAGTTCGACGATCAGGGCCTTGAGGATCCCGTAGAGGATCTCCTCGATCTCGGGGGTGATGAGGGGGGCGCGACGCCGGGTGCCGAGGATCAGGTGATAGCGAAAACGCGTCCAGGACATGTGGGGCTCCTTGTCTCCTGTCACCAAGGCCAGTCAGCGCCCCTTGTCGGCCCTTGGCGCCTCCTTGTTGCTCATCCCAGCCAGGGTCGTTGTCCCACAGGCATCCACCCCGTACCTCGACCCATAGGCATCCACCCCGTACCTCGACCGCCGCCCCGGGCGCGAGCCTGGGGCGTCGGTTGGCGCGTCGTCGGTCGGGGGGGAGGCGATCAGCCTTCGGAGAAGGTGGGCTGGCCGAGGGAGCCGGCGAGCGCCGCGCGGTGGATGTCGTCGAGGCGGGCGCCCTGGACGTTGGCCATGCTGAACCAGGCGGTGATGAAGCGGCTGCCGGTCAGGTCGGCGCCCTGGAGGTTTGCGCCGCGCAGGTTGGTGCGGTCGATCAGGGCGCCGTTGAGGCGGCAGTCCGGCAGGCTGGCCTGGCTCAGGTCGGTCTGTCGCAGGACGGCGTCGGCGAGGCAGGCGCCGGAGAGGTCGGCGCGGGCCAGCAGGGCGTCGGTGAGGTTGGCGTCGGTGAGGTTGGCGTCGGTCAGGTCGGCCTGGCTGAGCCGGGCGCCGGTCAGGTCGGCGCCCTGAAGGTTAGCGCCGCGCAGGTTGACGCCCGAGAAGCCGAGGGCGCCGCCGAGGTGGGCGCCTTCGAGGTCGACCCCTTCGAAGCGGGCCGCGCTGATGGAGACCTCCTGGAGGTTGACGCCTCGGCAGCGGGCGCCTTCGAGGTTGGTGCGCTGGAGGTTGGCCTTTCGAAGGCGGGCGTTGTCGAGGATGGCGCGCGAGAGGTTGGCGCCCTCAAGGTTGACGAAGACGAGGTTGGCGTCGGTCAGGTCGGCGCCCTGGAGGTTGGCCTCAGGCAGTGAGGCCTTGTGCCAGTGGCTCTTGACGAAGGAGGCGCCGACGGCCACGGCCCGCAGGCCGCGGGCGCGGGACAGGACGGCGAGGTCGGCGCAGGCGCCCGACAGGTTGGCCTCTTCGATCACGGCGCCGGCGAGGTCGGCGCCCTTGAGGTTGGCCTCGGAGAGGTTGGCGCCGGTGAGGTCGGCGTCGGAGAGCCGGCAATGGGCGAGGTTGGCCTTGGAGAGGTTGACGCCGCGCAGCTCGGCGCTGTGGAGGTTGGTGCCCGTGGCGACGAGGCCGGCCATGTTGGCGCCGTTGAAGCGCGCGTCCTGGGCGTCGCAGCGCTGGAGGCTGAGTTTTTCGAGGTTTGCGCGCTCAAAGCCGGCCAGCTCAAGGCGGGCGTTGTCCAGGCGTGACTTTCGAAGGTCGAGGCCGGAGAGGTCAAGGCCGCGCAGATCGCGGCCATTGCGGACCTGGTCGACGTAGAGGAAGCCTTCCAGGAAGCGCTGCCAGTCGGGGTCGCCGTCGAGGAGGGCTCGGGTGACGGCCTCGCGTCGTGCTTTGCCGTCGTCGTTGTTGACCCACCTGAAGATCAGATCCATGGAGCGCGTGTTCCCTGGCTGCGTGTCATGCCGGAGGCGTCGGTTATCGCCCACTTTGGATCGAAGGGCAAGGGCGCGCGGCGAGGCCGGCCGGTCAGCCCGTGCGGGCCTCGGTGATGGCTTGCCGCGCGAGCTCGTCGACCCGTTCGTTGAGCGGGTCGCCGGCGTGGCCCTTGACCTTGACGATGTCCAGCGTGGAAAAGCGGGTCATGAGGGACTTGATGTCGGAGATCAGGGCAATGTTGGAGCGGGCTCTGTACTGGCCGGTGAGCACGCCGATGGCGTACTGGGAGTCGGTGTAGACGCGCACGGGCATCCTCCCCGGGGCCTTGATGGCCTCCAGGCCGACCTTGATGGCCATCAGCTCGGCGATGTTGTTGGTCGCCTCGCCGATGTACTGGTGGATCTCGCGGTGGTAGGGCCCCCAGCGCAGCACGACGCCCAGGCCCGAGGGGCCAGGGTTTCCGGAGGTGGCGCCGTCGGTGTAGACCTCGATGAAGTCGGCGCTGGCCGGCGGCAGCCCGGTCACGGGCGAGGCGTTGTTCAGGGCGCTGACGCGGGCGCCAGAGGGGGTCGAGGGGGCGGCGGCCGAGGCGCCAGCGGGGCCGGGGTCGCCATCCTGAGAGGCGATGCCGGTCCTTGCGGGCTCGCTGCCGTCGAGGCGGCGTATCGCGTCGGCCTTGTAGCTGTAGGTCCGGGTGTCGTCCTCGCGGTACTTGCCCGTCACCAGGCCGTTGTGGACGAGGACGGCGCCCTCGTCGTCGGTCTGGATGTAGATCTTGCCGTTGCGAAAGCGCATCCGTTCCCAGGGCACCGCGGGCCTCCTACTCGGTGACGGTGATCTCCTGGACGGTCGAGCCCTCCAGCGACAGCGAGTTGCCGACGACGAGCTGGACGCGGTAGCGGCCGGGGGCGTCGGGCGTCAGCGTGGTGGTCGTCCCGTTGAGGTCCGAGAGGTCGGCCTCAGAGCCCGAGGGCCGCGACAGGAGCGTCCACAGGTGGAAGGTCAGCTCGCCCGACTCCGGCGTCGAGCCCTCGCCGTCGAGGGACACGAGCGTGCCGACGGTGACGGCGCCCGCGGGCGTGGGGGTGATGCGGGCCACGGGGGAGAAGGCGTTGTCCTGGTTGTTGTTGCGCACGTTGATCGTGAGCTCGCCGTCGTTGACGGGGTTGTTGGTGTCCAGCACGAGGCTGCCCTGATCCAGGCCGATGTCGTCGGGCCTCCGGTTGTAGGTCAGTTCGAAGGAGACCACCTGGCCCGGCGCGACGGTGACGCCGGCCGGGTCGGGCGAGATGCTGAACTCCTCGGGCGTCAGGGTGCCGACGAACGAGAAGCCGCCGATCTCCAGATCGGCCAGCCCCTCGTTGCGCACGGCGAAGTCGCGGCTGTCGCTCTGGCCCGGGCGGACGTCGAAGATGATCGTGGCCGGCGCGATCAGCCCGTCCGGCGCCGCCGAGCTGCCCGAGAGGTTGATGTTGACCTCGCCGTTGGCCACGTTGGTGGCATTGCTGAAGATGCGCAGGTTGCCCGTGATGGACTGGTCGTCGACCGGCGTGTAGGTCACGCGGTAGACCTTGCTGTTCTGCCGCGCGATGGTGTCCATCGAGCCGTTGGTCCAGGGCACGAAGGCGCCATTGCGCTCGAACTCGACGGCGTAGACGGCGCGGGCCTCGTTGCCGGTGATCAGGAAGTTGGTCAGGGTCAGGGCGGCGCCATTGCCGGTGTTGGTGATCGTCAGCTCCTGGGTCTGAGGGTTGCCCGGGGCGGCGGCCGGGAAGATCAGGGCGCCGGGCTGGACGTCGATCTGGGCGGCGTTTGCCGAGCCGGTCTGGACGGTGACGGTCTTCTTGGGGTTGGCCGGGTCGTCCGACTCGACCTGGAGCTTTCCGGTGATCGCGTCGGCGGTCGTCGGGGTGTAGATGATCCGGTAGGTCTCGGAGCTGCCCGGCTGGAGGGTCAGCGGGAAGCCGAAGCCGTCGATGGCGAACTGGCTGTCGGCGCCGCCGGTGAAGTCGAGCTTGGTGATCTTGTCGACGATCAGCGGGCCGCTGGTCGAGCTGTTGGTCAGGGTCAGCTCCTTGGTGATGGCCCGGCCGACCTGGGGGTTGTCGAAGGTCAGGACCGAGGGCGAGACCTCGATGGTCCCGGTGGCCTTGTTGACCTGGAAGTAGATGATCCGGGTCTGGTTGTCCGGCGGCCCGCTCTTGATCAGGACGTGGCCGCAGTAGTTCTCCTGAAGCGCGGCGGGCACGCCGCCGGGCAGGTCAGGGCAGGTCAGGGGCTCGGGCCGCTCGCTGGGGGCGGGGATCGCGAGGCGGAACTTGATCGGCAGCGTCTCCTCGGAGGTCAGCGAGAAGGGGGTCTGGGGGACGGTGGTCTTGGGGCTGATGTAGCCCTCCTTGTCGGTGACGATCTCGATGCTGGAGATCGTCAGCGTGCCCAGGCCGCCGTTCTTGATGATGATGTCCTGCAGAGCGTCCTTGCGGAAGCCCGGCGCGACGGGCTCGAAGGCGACAAAGAAGCCGCCCTCCTGGCCGCCGCCGGCCTCCAGCGCCAGCTCTCCGCGATCAACCCGGGCCAGCCCGTCGTCGCCGCAGCCGGCCCCGGTCAGCGCCGCGAGGCTTGAGGTCAAGGCCGCGATGGCAGCCATCTTATTGTTTTTCCTGAACAACATCATGAACCCCTCCAAATCCGTCTTGCGCCGACCGCGCGCCCAACACCCCGTGAGCCTTGAAAAATCGTTGGCGATCGGGCGGCTCAGAGTCTAGACAAGGGGGGGCGTTTGCACAAGCCCGAGGCTCATGGGAAGATCCCGCCCCGGCGTCCGGGCTTCCCAGGCGCCATCGGATCAGGAGGTGGAGACGATGATCTTCGTCATCGACGACGAGAAGAACATCCGCCGGACCCTCAAGATGGTGGTCGAGGGCGAGGGCTACGAGTGCGAGCAGGCCGGCAGCGGCGAGGAGGGGCTGACGCTGCTGCGGCAGGCCGGCGGCGCCGAGGTGGTCTTCCTCGACGTCATGATGCCCGGCATGGGGGGGCTCGAGGCGCTGCGGCGGATCAAGGAGCTCGACGCCGACACCGAGGTGGTGATGATCTCGGGGCACGCCTCGCTGGCCGACGCGGTCGAGGCGACGCGGCTCGGGGCCTTCGACTTCCTGGAGAAGCCGCTGGATCGCGAGCGGCTGCTGATCACGCTGCGCAATGCGCTGGCCAAGCGGGCGCTCCACCTCAAGGTGCAGGAGTTCGTCGGGCAGGACGATCCTTACGACATGATCGGCGAGACGGGGGCGATGCGGGCGCTGCGCCGCGAGATCGAGAAGGTCGCCCCGAGCAAGGGCCGGGTGCTGGTGCAGGGCGAGTCGGGCACGGGCAAGGAGCTCGTCGCGCGGGCTGTCCACAGGCTGTCGCCGCGGGCCAGCAAGGCCTTCATCAAGGTCAACTGCGCCGCCATCCCGACGGAGCTCATCGAGTCGGAGCTCTTCGGCCACGAGAAGGGCTCCTTCAGCGGCGCGGTGTCGCGCAAGCGGGGCAAGTTCGAGCTGGCCGACAAGGGCACGCTCTTCCTCGATGAGATCGGCGACATGTCCCTGTCGGCCCAGGCCAAGGTGCTGCGCGCGCTCCAGACCGGGGAGGTCACCCGCGTGGGCAGCGAGCAGATCTTCCACGTCGACGTGCGCGTGGTGGCGGCGACCAACAAGGATCTGCGCGAGGAGATCAAGGCCGGCAACTTCCGAGAGGATCTCTACTTCCGGCTCAACGTCGTGCCGCTGGTGACGCCGCCGCTGCGCGAGCGGGCCGGCGACATCCCCCTGCTGGTGGAGTCCTTCATCGCGGAGTTCTGCGACGAGAACGGCGCGCGGCGCAAGCAGATCACCGCCGAGGCCATGGCCGCGCTCAAGAGCCACCCCTGGCCCGGCAATGTGCGCGAGCTCAAGAACGTCTGCGAGCGCCTCGTCATCATGGGGGGCGACCCGATCTCGCCCGTGGACATCCCCGACGACATCGCCGCCAACCGGGCGATCTCGACGGCCCCCGTCGGGGTGGAGCCCGGCTCGGTGACCTTGAGGGACTACAAGGAGCTGGCCGAGCGGGAGTACGTCGCCTCGACGCTGCTGGCCTTTGGCTGGAACGTCACCCGCGCCGCCGAGGCGCTCGGGATCGAGCGCACCAACCTGCACAAGAAGATCAAGTCGCTCGGGATCGACCGCGACGATCTGTAAGTTTTTGATGTTGCTTTATTTTTCTGGCGACGGCCGGGCGCGGATCAGTGGAGGGTCGGGCCGCGCTTGTCGCGGGACTGATCGAGGGGGTGGCCGCCGCGCATCAGGCGCAGGCGTCGGCGCGCGCGCCAGAGGCGGAGGCGATCGAGCAGCCGTTGGGGCTTGTAATAGCCGGTGACGATGAGCATCCCGGCGGCCAGCCCGCCCATGTGGCCGGAGAAGGAGATGTTGGCGTCCGTCGAGGGCGAGGCGAAGGAGAGCGCCAGCAGGAAGAGGTCCAGGCCGATGAAGGCGGCCAGCAGCCACCGGGCCTTGAACTGCCCCGGGATGAACATCAGGGACATGGGCCGATCCCAGTTCATCAGGCAGAAGGCGGCCACGACCCCGTAGATGCCGCCGGAGGCGCCCACCGTCGGGCCGCCCGGGCCGCCCAGTGCCGCGATCGAGAGCAGGTCGCCGATCAAGACCCCGGCGGCCCCGCCGAGGCCGCACAGGATCACGAAGCGCACGAAGGGCCAGGCCCCCCAGCGGCGCTCCACCTCGCCGCCGAAGCTGTAGAGCACCAGGCTGTTGAAGAGGAGGTGGAAGAAGTCGCCGTGCAGGAGCTGGTGGGTCAGCGGCTGCCACAGGTACAGGTGCCCGAACATCCCCTCCCAGGACAGGTAGAGCTTCTGGCGCAGGAAGTCCTCAAAGCCCAGCGAGCCCTTGAAGAGGGTGGCGACGAAGAGCGCCCCGTAGACGATCAGCAGGAGCTTGAGGCCGCTCGTCAGCGGGGGCCATTGGATGCGGGCGGGCTGTCCTGAGAAGCTCATGGTCAGTTCATGGTGACGAGCTCGTGCCCATCGCGGCCGCAGAAGGCGGCGTCCTGCGCGTGCTGGAGGCCGCACTGGGGGCAGATCCGCGTCATGGGGCCGAGGCCGGTGTGTGGGAGCCCGCAGGTCTGCCGGCCGAGCATCGGCAGCAGCGGCCTGGTGCCGTCATGCGGGCAGGCGTGGTGGTCGGCGGTCATCTCCCGCTGGCAGGTGGGGCAGAAGACCACCGCGACGGGGGAGAAGGTCACCTGGGAGGGGTCGACGGGCATGAGGCGGGCGCCGTCATGGGAGCACCAGATCGAGCCCGGCTCGGCCTCCAGGCCGCAGCGCGGGCAATGGACTTCGACGTCGGGATCGGCGGGGCCGGTCAGCTCGCCCTCCCGGCGCTGGAGGTGGTTGCCGTCGTAGGGGCAGAACTCGGCGTTGACGTCGTAGATTTTGTCACAGCTCGTGCAGGTGCGCACGACCAGCGCGGTGTCGAGGTGATCGGCGCCGGGTGTCGGCGCGCGGTCGATCGTGGGGTCCTCGGAGTCGGCCTCGAAGAAGACCGCCGGGATCTCTCCCGTGTTGGTTGCGCCGCTGACCCCGCCCTCCATGCCCGAGCTGGTCTCCATGGCGAGGTCCGCGTCGCCGCGCGGCGCGCCGATCAGGGCGCGGGGTCGCTCGGCCTCGCGCGCGTGGGCGGCCTTGCGGGGGCGCGGCGGGGCGC
>SYOX01000205.1 GCA_005804885.1 Pseudomonadota bacterium | reverse complement strand
TGCATTGGCCTTGCTCAAAAACTCGATCCCGTGTTGGCCGCCATCCTTCATCGACCCGTGGGCCTGTCAAAAGGGCTCAGAGGGCTCTGCGCCGGGTCCCGGAGGAGATGTGACTAAGAGACAGCTCCGGAAGGAGGGGGGACGCTCGTATTACGGGCACGGTGGATCGGGGACGCTCGTATTACGGCTTGGGGTGGATCGGGTCCCGCCCCGGCGACATCGCCACCCGCCCCAGGCGGCCAGTGATCCCGGCGAAGGCTCCTGCGGCCCACCCCCCCGAATCATCGTGCCCGTAATACGAGCGTCCCCCCTCCTTCCGGAGGGAGGAGGGGGACAGGGGGTGGAGTGTGGGGGACAGGGGGTGGAGTGTGGGGGTGGAGTGTGGGGGACAGGGGGTGGAGTGCGACCCACCGTGCCCGTCAACGAAGTCGACTCGCCGATCTCGGCGGGCTCGTCGGGTGGGGCGCTCGTCGGGCGTGGGGCGTCGTTACCTTCACGGAGGAAACCTGAGCCGTCCGGCGCGGTCGAGTTGCGGTCGGGTCGAGTTTGGTGGCATGTGGAGTGCGGATCGGGGAGGTGGGGCAGATGGGGCGCTTGAGCGAGTCGGAGATCGAGGCGGGGCTGGGGTCGCTTGCGGGGTGGTCGCGTCAGGGAGAGTCCATCGAGGGCTCGTGGCGCTTTGCGGACTTCCGGTCGGCCTTCGCCTTCCTGGTGCAGGTGGCGCTGCTGGCCGAGAGGGCCGATCACCACCCCGAGATCTGGAACGTGTACGACAGGGTGAGGTTGTCGTTGACGACCCACGACGCGGGCGGGCTGACGGCGCGAGACTTTGAGCTCGCCGGGCAGATCGACGCCCTTGAGGGAGGACGCGGTGTTGTCATACGAGGTTGAGCTGGAGTTCGCGCGTGAGCTGGCCTGGGAGGCCCACGCGGTGTTGATGGAGATCTACGAGGAGGCCGGCAGCGACGAGGGGCTGCTGCGCATCGAGCAGAAGGCGGCGGGCGCGGGCCCGGTGACGCTGGCCGATCAGGCGCTCAACGATCTGATCGTGTCGCGCATCCGGGCGGCCTTCCCGCAGGACGGGATCCTGGCCGAGGAGTCGGCGGACGACGGCGGTCGGCTGGAGGCGGGGCGCTTCTGGTGCATCGATCCGCTGGACGGGACCAAGGAGTTCATCAAGCGCAACGGGGAGTTCTCGATCATGATCGGGCTCGTGGACAGGCGCGCGGACTCCAGGCCGGTGCTCGGGGTGGTGGTCGAGCCGGTCCAGGGGCAGATCATGTCGGCGGCGCTGGGGCAGGGCGCCTTCGTCGAGGCCCGAGGCGGGGTTCGCCGCCGGCTGCAGGTCTCGTCGCGGGACGAGGGCTCGTCGCTGCGCTTCATCGTCTCGCGCTCGCACCCGGACCCGGAGATCACGGAGGCGGGTCGGCGGCTGTCGGTCGAGAGCGTGACGCCTTGCGGCTCGGTGGGGATCAAGCTGGGGCGGATCGCGCAGGACAGGGCCGACGTGTACCTCAACTTCGGGGGCAAGACCTCGTTCTGGGACACGTGCGCGCCGGAGGCGATCTTCTCGGAGGCTGGTGGGCGGCTGACGACGCTGGACGGGGCGCTGATCGACTACATGGCGAAGTCGGCGCACATCCGGGCGCCGCTGGTGGCCACCAACGGGGCTTGCCACGCGCTGGTGCTCCAGACCTGCCAGGCCATCGCGGCCGGACGCTCATGAGGCCGGCCCTCGGGGTGGGGTCACCGGCCGAGTCCATCGCGCCAACGCGGCGGGCGGCGCTGGCGCTGGCGGCGGCTTGCGCGATGCTGTCGGCCTGCGCGACGGCGCCGCAGGTCATCGAGCCGACGGGGACGCCGCTGGAGCCTGGGATCTACAGGGTCGAGGGCGGCCAGCGGCTGGACAAGGCCGACTTCTTCGACGCGCTGTCCGGGTCGCGGCTGATCTACATCGGCGAGTCGCACGACAACGCCACCCACCACCGGATCCAGGCCGAGATCCTGGAGGGGCTGGCGCGGCGGTCGCCCGGGCGGGTGGCGCTGGGGATGGAGATGTTCCAGCGGCCCTTCCAGCCGGCGTTGGACGCCTTCGTGGCGGGGAAGCTGGACGAGGCCGGGCTGCTGTCGGCGTCCGAGTACACGACGCGCTGGGGACACGACTTCGCCTTCTACCGGCCCTTGCTGGAGCTGATGCGCCTGCAGGGCTCGCCGGTGCTGGCGCTCAACGCGCCGGGGGAGTTGACGAAGCGCCTGAGCAAGGAGGGCCTGGAGGGGCTCGACGAGGCCGAGCGGGCGATGCTGCTGGAGTCCTTCGGGGCGGACAACCCCGCGCACCGGGCGATGATCCAGGAGGCCCTGGGGTCCTCCCACGGAGGGATGGACGAGGCGACCTTCGCGCGCTTCTACAGGGTGCAGGTGGCCTGGGACGCGGTGATGGGGGCGACGGCGGCGGACTTCCTGGCCAGCAGGCCGGACATCGCGCACGTGGTGGTGGTGGCGGGGATGTTCCACGTCCAGCGGGGCCTGGGGATCGCCTTTCACGCGCAGCGGCGAGGCGCCGAAGGGGGGGTGATCGTGATCCCCATCGCGCTGGGCGACGAGGCGGTCTTCGCCGAGGACGTGGTGGGGTCGGGCGTGGGGGACTTCGTCTGGGTCGAGCGCGTCGAGGGTCAGGGCGCCCCGTGAGGGGTCACTCCGCCGACCAGATCTTGATGCCGCCGAGGATGCCAGCGGCGTTGTCGATCAGGTGGATGTTGCTGGCCAGCTCGACCTTGTCCACGAGGCGAGCGGAGTTGCCGCCGCCGATGTAGAGGTGGTCGAAGTTGGTCAGCACCTCGAGGTTGTAGATGGCCTCCTGGACGTACTTGCGCCAGGTCTTCGTGCCGGCGACGCGGCGGCCTTCGTCGCCGAGCACCTGGTCGTAGGTCTCGCCCTTGCGGAAGGGGTGGTGGGCCATCTCGAGGTGAGGCCCGAGCTTGCCGTCGATGTAGATGCCCGTGCCGAAGCCGGTGCCCAGGGTGATGACCATCTCGACGCCATCGCCTACGATGGCGGCCAGCCCCTGCATGTCAGCGTCGTTGATGACCTTGACGGGCTTGTTGCCCAGCGCCTCGCCCAGGGCGGTGGCCAGATCAAAGCCCTTCCAGGACTCCGTGCCGATGTTCGGGGCGGTCAGGATCTTGCCCTTGCGCACGACGCCGGGGAAGCCGACCGAGATCCGGTGGTACTCGGGCAGATCGGCGACGAGGGTGGTGAGCGTGGCGATCATCACGTCGGGCGGGCAGGGCTTGGGGGTGTCGACGCGGACGCGGTCGACGGCCATGTTGCCCGCCTCATCCAGGACCGAGGCCTTCAGGCCGGTCCCGCCGATATCGATGGACAGAGTGTGGAGTGCGTTGGTCATCGTCTTCTCCTCCAATGCCAGGGCATGGGTGTTGGTGCCCGAAGGCGGGCGTAAAGGTTGATGGTCCAGACAGAAGCGAGGTGGTTATTGCACCTGAGGCATCGCAGGTCAACTGCGAGCCGACCGAGGCTGCGCTACGAGGGTCGGGCCTTCTTCTCCTTGAGGAGGGTGGAGAGCAGGAGCCACAGGATGAGGAGGGAGATCGCGGCGCCGCTGAGGCCGCCGCCGATCAGCCGCAGGAGAGGCCGGGTGTTGATGCCCGCCTCGGCGCTGGTCAGCAGCACCTCGCGCTGCTGGGTGATGCGATCGATGGCCGCTTTGTGCCGCTCATTCTCTTTCTGGGTGATCTCTTCGAGGCGGGCGATCATCGTGCGACGGTCGGTCGCGCCGGGCGTCTTCTTGATCTTGTCGATCTGCTGCTGGACGCGCTGGGTGTTCGACGCGAAGAGGGCCTCCTCCTCCTTGCTCTCCCTCTCGAAGTCCGCGTTGATCGGCGCCGTGCGCTGCACGAACTCGTCCGTCTCGCGCGGCGAGGGCGTGGTGGCGAAGGCGACCAGGGCGCAGAACAGGCCGACGCCCATCGAGAAGATGATGGACAGCCGCGAGCGCGAGGCGATGCGGCGCTCAAGCCTCTCGGAGGCCTTGCGCTGGACGGCGGCCTCCTCGGCGATGGCGCTCATGGCCGAGGGGAAGCGCGCCGGGATCAAGGGCTCGGAGTCGCCGCCGAAGGGCAGGGAGATGGGGCCGGGCGGCGGTGGCGGGGCCGGCGGGGCGGCATCGAAGTTGGGCGCCGCGGGGCGGGCCTCGGTCTGGCGGCGGGCCTTGAGGTAGTCAACGCCAAGCTCGCCGACGATGACGTCGCCGTCGACGGAGATTTCGGCGTCCATCGAGGCGATCATGGAGTCGATGGAGGCGTTGAGCACGGAGGACAGCGCCGCGGCCGCGGCCTCGGAGTCGACCGCCGCGCCTCCGGGCTGGGCGACGGCGGCGTTCGCGCGCTGTCGGTTGTCGAGGCTCTTGATGGCCGAGGAGGTCACCAGCAGGATCTTCTCCTCGCCAGGGGTCAACGCCAGCGCCAGAACGGCGTCGTCGTCCTCGTAGGCGTCGATGAGCTGCTGGTGGTCGAGGCGCCAGACGCCGACGTTGTGGTCAAAGGAGCAGGAGTAGAGCAGCGCGCCGTCCTGGCTGAAGGCCAGATCGTAGACCGAGTCGCCATGGCACATGGGCTCGCCGAAGGGCCTGGAGGAGGACATGTCCCAGAGCTTGACGAGGCCGTCGAAGCCGCTGGTGGCCATCAGGTAGCCCTGGGGGGCAAAGGCCAGGGCGCTCACCTCGCTCGCGTGGCCCTGGAACCAGGCCAGCTGGTGCCCGGTCACGACGTCCCAGACGGCGATGTTGCCGTTGGTGTCGCCGCAGGCCACCAGCAGGTCGTCGTGGCTGAAGGCCACCGCGCGCAGATGGCAGGCCTCAAGGGTGAAGCGCGACAGGATGTGGTGTCGGGCGACGCTCCAGACGATGACCTTGCCGTCGTCGCTGGCGCAAGCCAGCAGATCGCCGTTGTGGCTGAAGGAGACCCCGTGGACGCCCTTCTGGCCGCCATCGAGCTCGATAAGCTCGGACATCGCGACGCCGCCCTCGATGGCGAAGAGGCGCACGACGTTGGCGCAGCCCACCGCGAAGAGCTCGCCCGAGGGCGACAGGCTCATGTCCCGGATCGGCAGCGCGGTGCCTGAGACCGGGCCGGCCGGCCCGAGGATCATGATCCCGGTCATGGCGCCAGCGCCGTCGCCGCTGGTCAGATGGAGGGACTGGAGGTGGCTCCGCGCGCTCAGATCCCAGAGATCCAGCCGGCTCTCAAGGCCATAATAGGCCGTCAGGACCGTGCGCCGGTTGGGGTGGACGCAGATGGAGACGTTGGCCATGAGCTGATGGGAGAGCACGCCGTCGAGCTTGAGGCTCGTGCTTTGGCGGATCTGGCGGAGCGCCTCGGGGTGGAAGGCGCCGGCCTTTGGAGCAGGAGGAGTGCTCATCTTGTCTGGGTCTCGACACAAAGTTGCGCGAACAAGCGACACCACAACCATCTAGTATACATCGGCGCCAGTGTCTATCTCATCAAGCCCTGGGGCCGGCGCAGCCCTTTCAGATCCTTTCTCGACCCGAGGCGTTGAGGGAGGGATCCAGGCCCCATCGGGGCCAGCGCGCCAAGGAGAGAGGATGAAGCCCGAGATGAGGATCCCATCGAAGTTCATGTTCTGCGGCGCCCTGGCGCTCGCCCTTCAGCCCTCCTGCGGCCAGAGCGGCGACGAAGGCCGCGCCACGAGCCCGCAGCCCGACAGGGCCGAGGCCGTCTCCCCAGACCCCTGGGGGGAGGTGGAGGCGGTCGTCGGCGAAGGCACCTCGGAGCTGTGCCGCGCCGACTGCAAGCCCGTCAGCGCCGGCGCCTCGCTCGCGCTCGGAGACGCGCTCCAGACCCAGGCCACCTCGCGCCTGGCGCTCCGGCTCGGCGACGGCGCCAGGGTGCAGCTCGACGCATCAACGCGCCTCTCCCTCCAGGACAAGGGCCGGCTCAAGCTTGAGCAGGGCGAGGTGGTCATCGAAACCCCAGGCCCCCTGAGCGTGGAGACGCCCGGCGGCCTCGTCAGCGCCCGCGCCGGCACCGCGCGGATCGCGGTGACGCCCGAGCGGGTCCAGATCGGGATCCTGGCCGGCGACGCGGAGATCGAGGTCGCCGGAGAGCGCCGGATCCTCGCCGCCGGAGAGTCCGCCCTGATCGAGGCCCGCCAGATCCGCATCCTGCCCGGCGGCAACCTCGCCTACCAGACGGCCTGGGCTCGGGACATCCAGGTCGAGGCCGAGCAGGCCGACGGCTCCGAGGCCTCGCCGGCGGGCGTCGGCAGCATCCACGGCAAGGACCCGGCCACCAAGGTCGTCCTCCCCGAGGCCATCCTCATCCCCGAGCTCAAGGTCAAGCTCACCGCGCGCGAGCAGATCGCCCGCACCGAGATCGAGCAGACCTTCCTGAACACCACCAACCGGACCCTGGAGGGCATCTACACCTTCCCGCTGCCCCACGACGCCTCCATCGTCCGCTTCGCCATGGAGATCAACGGGGAGATGATGGAGGGCGAGGTGGTCGAGCGCGGCCGGGCGGTGCAGATCTTCGACAGCATCGTGGCCGATCACATCCGCCCCAAGGACCCGGCGCTGCTGGAGTGGAAGGGGGGAAACACCTTTCAGATCAGGATCTTCCCGATCTTCCCCAACGCCCGCCAGAAGGTCCTCTTGTGGTACACGCAGGCCCTGACCCGCGACGGCGCGTCGAGCCGCTACACCTACCCCCTGCCGCGCACCGGCAAGGTGGACGTCGATCGCTTCACCTTCGAGGCCGACATCGAGGCGGTCAACCCGCTCGACGCCGTCCGCACCCCGATGTACGCCAGCTCCGTCGACATGGCCCAGGGCGGCCGCCGGGCCACCGTGCGCTTCGAAAAAGAGGGCTTCACCCCGCGTCAGGATCTGGTGCTGGAGTGGTCCGCGGCCCAGTCGACCAGCAGCACCGTCTTCGAGGCCAGCGACCGGGAGCCCGGCCAGGACCCCTACTTCATGATGGTCGTTCGGCCCTCGCTGATGGCCCGCGAGGGGAAGCTGGGCACCTCGGGCCGCTCGACGGGCGCCCGCGATCACCTCTTCTGCGTCGACACCTCCTTCGGGACCTCGGAGGGAGACCTGTCGGCCGCCGCCGCGGCGGTGGCCGCGTGGCTGGCGACGCTGGGGCCGGACGACCGCTTCGCGGTGGCCTCGGCCAACCAGGACTTCACCCTGTGGAGGCCGGACTTCCAGACCGTCACCAACGACAACGTCCAGCAGGCCATGGCCTTCCTGGAGGGGCTGCAGCCCGCCGGAGCCAGCGACATCGAGGGCCTCTTCCTCAAGAGCGCCGAGCTGCTGCGCGGCGCCCGCTCGCCCGTGCTGGTCTACGTGGGCGATGGCCGCGCGACCATCGGCGAGACGCGCCACGAGCCCCTGATCGACCGGGTCGACATCGCGCTGGGCGGCGCGGCCGCCACCATCCACACCGTCGGCCTGGGCTCGGACGTCAACGTGCCGATGCTCAGCGTCCTGGCGCGCCGCTTCGGGGGCGTCTCCGTGGTCCTCAACCGCGGCGAGGACGTGCCGCGCAGGGTGGAGGAGGTGGCCTTCGGGGCGCGCAGGCCGGCGCTGCGGCAGGCGACGCTGACCTTCAGCTCCGACAAGATCGAGCGGATCTACCCCACCCACATCCCGACCCTCTTTGCCGGCGACGAGATCGTCGTCGTGGGCCGCTACAAGGGCGTCGTTGACGGCCAGGTGACCCTGACCGGGCTCGTCGGCGACGAGCCCTTCGCCGAACCCTTCCGCGTCCGCCTCGACAGCCAGCAGGCGCAGCCCCGCAGCTTCGTCCCTCGCCTCTGGGCCCAGCAGCACATCGAGCACCTGACCCTCTACGGCGGCCCGGCCAGCCACCAGGAGATCATCGACACCAGCGTCCGCCACACCGTCATGAGCCGTCTGACCACCTTCCTCGTCCTGGAGAGCGAGCGCATGTTCGCCAACTTCAAGATCAACCGGGATCGCGACCGCCAGTACTGGGAGGCCCCTCAGGGCGCCCAGCCGCCCGCAGAGGAGGAGAAGAGCGACTACAAGAACGAGGAGGCAGAGGCGGCAGCGTCCGAGGACGAGGGCGGCTCCCTGGAGGCCAGCGCCGCCAAGGCGCTCCCCAACGCGCCGTCCCGAGAGCCCATGCCCGAGGCCGACAACAACTTCAGGCGCGGCGCCGAGGTGGTCGATGACGGCCTGGCTCGCGCCGAGGCGGAGGACCGGGAGGGTGAATCCCAGAAGGAGACCGCCGAGAAGGACATGAAGGCCCGAGATCGCGGGCCGATGCCGGACCCGAAGGTCGGGGGCAAGACGAGCGGCAACAAGCTCGACGACGCGCAGACCTCCCCGCTGGCGCCCGCCCAGACAAGGCGCAACCAGAACCTCGGGGCGTCGTGGGGCGGCGACGGGGACGACGACGCCATCGCCTCTCAGGATCCGCCGCCCCTGAGCAAGCCCTCGCCTCGCGAGGACAGGGCGAAGGCCGGCGAAGCCCCGCGCGCCGCGGCGCGCCCGAAGAAGCCCAACCTCGACTTCGCCCCGAACGACGCAGGCGGCGCCGACAACATCTTCGGCGGCGCGCCGGCGAAGGGTCGGAGCGGGGGCGGGGGAAGCGTCGACAAGGGCGAGGGCATGGCAGGCCGCGGGATCCACGAGCGAATCTACATCCCGCCGCCGCCCGCGAGCATCACCAGCCTCTCGCCCCAGCCCCCGTCAGGGCCAGACGCCCAGATCGACGCCCTGAGGGCCTCGGTCGCCGCCGCGCCGCTGCTGCGCGACCCCAGGCGCCGCCTCGTCGAGGCGCTCCTGCGGCGCGGCGACGCCGTGGAGGCCCGCGCCGCGCTGGAGGACTGGCTCAAGGTGGACCCCGAGTACGCCGTGATCCACTGGCGCCTCGCGGACCTGATGGGCCGCACCGGCGTCGAGACGTCCGCGATCGAGCGCCACTTCGGCAATGCGATCGAGGTGGCCCCCTCGGACCCCGCCGCGCTCAAGCGCTGGGCGCTCCACCTGCTGCTGCGGGGCGAGCACACGCTGGCGGCCTCGGTCTGGCGGGCGCTCTCGGCGCTGACCGGCGGCCTGGACGACGCGCTCGACCTCGTGGCGGTCGAGTCGCTCGTCGACGCCTCGGGCGCCCGGGACCACCTGGCGCGGATGCGGGCGACCCACGCCGCCGCGATGAGCCCCGCGCAGCTCGCCCGCGCCGACGCCCTGGCCCAGGTCCTCTCCAGCGGCCGCGGCGACCCCCTGGAGGGGATGCCCGGCGCCGAGCGCGCCTTCCGCGGCGCCGCCGTCGTCGAGATGGGCTGGGAGGGCGCACAGGACCTCGATCTGTCGGTGCTCCTGCCCCACGGCGAGCGGATCAGCCCCGACATGCCCATGTCCCTGCGTGGCGACGGCAAGCGCGGCCACGTCGCCGCGCAGGCCGCCGCCGGCCACCCCGCCGGGGCGGGCGCCCGCGCGCCGCTTGAGGCCATCGTGATGGCCTGGGCGCCCCAGGGCCACTACATCGTCGAGGTCACCCGCAGAGGCGACGCCGCCGCCAGCGCCAGCGGCTGGGTCCGGATCAAGGTCCTGGGCGTGGCCCGGACCTTCCAGTTCACCATCCCCGCTGGCGACCGCGATGTCCGAATCGCGGCCTTCCGCGTCAACCCCCCCAGCCACGTCTACAAGCGACCCTCCCGCGGGGACTTCCGCGAGTTCGAACCCTTCCGCTGATCCAGAGCAAGGCGGACCTCCTCCACCCTGCGCAATTCCTCATGTTTTGAGCGCGCGGCGCCTTCTGGACCGCCCAGTCGAGCCGCTGGAGCGTATGGAGGGTGTGCGCGCGATCTCGACGGCCTGGGCCGAGGGGCGCGGACTGTTGTTCGGGGCGCTTCGAGGCCCCATCGGGTCGAAGGGGGGCGGTCATGAGGTCCGACCGCTGGAAGACTTTGCATCCGCCCGTGGACTCTGCTAAAGAGGCCCCGATTCTGGTGTTTCGATCCAATATACAAGAGCGTGTCGGATCGGACTTCCTCTGAGAGGGTGAAGAAGTGCTGTGCTATCGCTGCGGTCATAATGTCCCCGACAGGGCCTTGAGGTGTTCGAACTGCGGCGCGGAGCTCGGCTCGGCGACGCGGGCGATGAAGATCCCGCGCGGGTCGATCAAGGCGCTGCGCCAGCGGCGCTCCGAGGCCGAAGAGGGGGAGATCCCCTACAAGAGCGGCGATCTGATCGCTGGCCGCTATGAGGTCCAGGAGACGCTGGGCAAGGGCCCCTTCGGCGTGGTCTTCAAGACCTTCGATCAAGAGCTCGAGAGCGAGGTGGCCGTCAAGGTCTGCGCGGGGGCGTGGCTGGCCGGCGACGACGCCAGAGAGCGCTTCGAGGGCGCGCTGCGGCAGGCCCGCCGCCTCTCCCAGCAGAACATCGTGCGGCTCTACGACAGCGGCTTTGATCGCAACCACGCCTTCGTGGCGATGCAGTTCCTCGAAGGGCTCAACCTGCGCAAGATCCTCAAGCTGCGCGAGGACAAGGGCGAGCCCTTCACGCTGCCCGAGATCGAGCCGCTGCTCCAGCAGATGACCCGGGCGCTGAGCTACTGCCACCGGACGGGCTTCCACGGCGACATCAAGCCTGAGAACGTCGTCCTGCTGCCCGAGCGGCTCAAGATCACTGACTTCTTCATCTGCGAGGGCGTCGGCGCGGAGGTGTTCAAGAGCGCCCGCCACGGCAGCGTCTACGTCGCGCCAGAGGTCCGCCAGGATCCGGCCTCGGCCGGCGCCCGAAGCGACATCTACTCGGTGGCGGTGATCGTCGCCGAGCTGCTCGGCGGCAGAGCCTTCGAGGGCGAGCTGGTGCTGCCCTGCGCCAACCACAAGGAGCTGCCCGTCGGCGTCGACGCGATCATCGCGCGCGCGACGGCCGCCGATCCCGCCGATCGTCACGCGACGCTTGAGGATTTTTCGCTGGATCTGCTCTCGGCCCAACAGACGACCGAGGCCATGGAGCCCCTGTCTCGCCAGGACGACGCCACCGAAGTGGCCGTGATGGAGATCGAAGACGACCCCTTCCAGCCGGTCGACACCGCCATCTACAAGGTCGGGAAGGCCACGCCGGACGCCAGCTTCGATCCCCTCGACATCCCGACCTCGATGGACATCGGCGAGGGGCCGCAGGAGGCCAGGACCGCCCGGTCGGAGCACACCGACGGGGCCATCATCCTGGACTTCGACGACGCGATGGAGATCTTCGAGGACGACGATCTCAACACCGCCGCGATGCCCCCGCTGGAGCGGCCCGCGCCGGCGGCCATCGTCCAGGCCCCGATCTCGTCGCTGTCGCCTCTGGTCGATCAAGACGAGCTTGAGACCACCGAGCAGCCCCGCGAGGAGATCGCGGCGCCTGCGGCGCCCGCGGCGTCCCCGGCGCTCAAGAAGCCGATCATGAAGCCCGTCGAGAACACCGCGCAGCTGCCGCGCGTCGTGCCCCCCGAGGGCGCGCCGCGCAACACCGCGCGGGTCAAGTCGCTGCCGCCGACCAAGCCCCGCGGCCAGTCCGTCGGCGCCCCGAGCCACAACAAGCTCACGCTGGCGCTGGCCATCCTGTCGATCTTCCTGCTGATGGGCGTCGGGCTCTTTGTCTTCTACAGCGTGGAGAAGAGCCGCCGCTCCTCGGAGGTCGTCCAGAACTTCGGCGCCTCCAGCCAGATCACCCCCGAGGCCCCGTCGAGCCCCTGAGGGCGCCGGGGCTCCACCTCCTCTCCTCGATCAGGGCAGGGTGCGAACCGGGCGAAAGCCCGTCGTGTGGGAGCGCCGCGCGGGGTCGTCGGCGAGCCTGCGGGCGAGGCGGCAGTCCGCCCCATTGCTGGCCCAGCTCCCGCCCCGGACCACGCGGCCGAGGGTGGGCTCGTCGGGACCGGTGGGGTCGAGCGCGTCGCGCTGGGCGACGTCCGCGGCGTAGGCGTCGTGGACCCACTCGCGGACATTGCCCGAGACGTCAAAGAGGCCGTGGTTGTTGGCGTTTCTCGTCGCCACCGGCTGCGTGCGTGAGTCGGCGTTGGCGCAGTACCAGCCGACGGCGTCCAGCGCCACGTTGGGGGTTGAGCAGTCGATGGGGGGCTCAAGCAGGCCGTTCTGGATCGAGTCCTCGGAGCCGGCGCGGGCCGCAAACTCCCACTCGGCCTCCGTCGGAAGCCGCCACCCGGCGCAGTCGAGCCCCGCGAAGGTCGCCTCCTGGCAGACAAAGCTGCCCTCGCAGCTGGACTGCTCGCACCGATCGGGGGGGCCGCAGTCGGGCAGCTGGCAGCCGGTCGAGGGCTCCCCGACGCAGCCGACGAGCGTGTAGCAGGTCGGCAGCCCGTCGCGCTCGGAGAGGGTGTTGAGGAAGAGCGCGGCCTCGAACCAGTTGACCCGCTCCACGGGGCACTCCTGCCCGCAGCCCGAGAAGAAGGCCGGGCGGCTCTCGCCCATGATCTTGAACCACTGACCCTGGGTCACCTCGGTGCTCTGGATCAGGAAGTCGCGGGTCAGGGTGACGGATCGGGGCACCTCGTCGGGGCCTGTGAAGGGCTCGCCCTCGGAGAAGCCCATGACGAAGGTGCCGGCCTGGATCTCGATGAAGTCGGGGTCCGTCAGCCCATCATCCTCGATGACGGGCTCGGGGGGATCGTCGGGCTCAGGTTCGCCGCACGCGGCCAGGAGGCCGATCAGCGCCAGCAGCGCGATCGGGAGGCTGATTTTCATGGGTTGTCGGCTCCAAGGCAGTGCCCGCATCGGATCGACGATGGCAGGTCGAGGGGGCCAAGGCAAGGGCTCAGAGTTCGCCGTTGAGGCCAAGGTTGAGGGTGAAGCCGAGCAGGCCAGCGTCGAACTCAAGGACCTGGGTGAAGCTGGCTCTGGCGCTGATCAGCACGGGGCCGTAGAGCCACTGGCCGCCAAGGGCAGCCCCGAGGCCGTTGAAGCTCAAGTCCTGGCCGGTCTGGCGCACCAGCGCGTTGGAGATGACGCCGAGGCGCTCGTATTCGACGTCGGCGAAGAGGCGAAAGCTGCCCCAGGGCAGGATGGCCCGGGGCCCGAGGGTCAGCGAGTAGGTCTGCATTCCCTTGGCCGAAGGCGGGGGCTCCTGATCGGTCAGGAAGAAGGCGGTGCCGACGGAGATCCGCGCGCCGAGGTTGCGGTACTGGAGGGACTGCGACCAGTCCATGGTGATGCCGGTGCGGGAGTCCTCGGCCAGGAGCCCGGTCCACGAGCGCACGCCGAAGCCAAGGGAGGTCTGGGCCGAGGCGCGGTTGAAGTCATTGCGCTGGGCCCAGGCCGCCCCCGGCGCGAGGAGCGTGGCCGCCATCCCCGCCGCGCACGCAGCCAGGAGCAGCGCCGCGCGCGCCCCCCCTGCCGACCTCGGAGATCCGCACGAGCGCGCGCCCCTGCAGGGATCGCGATGATCCAGCGCGCCGCGTCGGGGCGCGGGCGTCGAGGTCAGCGGTGCGCCTGGGCGGCGCGCCCAGGCGCGGGCGGCGGCGATCGCGGCGAGCCCGAGCAGGAGCAGGAGAGGGGCCGGGGGCGTGGGATCTCCAGGGCCGGCGGCCTGGCACGAGGGCTCGGCGGGCAGCGCGGCGCAGCGACCGAGGGCGTCGCAGCTCTCGTCGGCGGAGCAGTCGTCATTGCTGCGGCAGTCGAGCTGGGAGAGCAGGAGGGCGAACTCCAGCGTCCCCTGGCAGGTCGGGCTGAGGCACTGGACGACGATGGTCACCAGCGCGCCGGTGCCCAGCGTCGTCTCGGGGATCCTCCCTGCGACGCGCGCCCCAGGGGGGATGGTGAGCTCCTGGAAGCCGGCGGCGGTGTCATCGCAGGGGTTCGAGGTGTCGAGGTCGTTGATGAGATCGTCCAGATCGGGGAAGCGGATGCCCGCGCCGCCGAGGCCGTCGGGTTCGGGGGTGTCGGCGTCGGCGGCGCCGCCCAGGCCGAGGTCGAAGTCGAAGGGAGAGGAGGCGTCGTCGACCTCGGGGACGTCGGAGGCGTCGTCGACGGCGCACTCGGCGTCGAGGTCGGCGCTCAGCGAGGTGGCGGCGAAGGCGCCGATGGCGATCTTCATGTCCTCGGCGGCGTTGGCGTTGGAGAGGACGAAGTCGAGGCGATTGCGGGCGTCGTAGGGGGTGTCGTTGGCGATCTGGTGGGCGGCGAAGCCGCCGAGCTTGATGTTGATCGCGATGGGGCTCTCAAGCAGGAGGTAGTCCTGGTTGCCATTGCAGGTGGTGCCCAGAGACATCAGGCCGGCGGCCATCGCCAGCAGCAGGCCAGGGGGTGGGCGCCGCCAGAGGGCTCTCAGGTCGTCTCGCATCGGCGGAAGGCCTCCCCAAGGTGTTCGATCAGATCGCTGGCGACCAGCGATCGCTGGCTTGAGCGCTCGGCGATGACGTCGCCGGAGAGGCCGTGGACGAAGACGCCGATGCGCGCCGCATCCCAGCCGTCGAGGCCCTGGGCCAGGAGCGCGGCGATGACCCCCGTGAGCACATCCCCTGAGCCGCCCGAGCCCATCCCGGCATTGCCGCTGGTGTTGACGCTCAGGCGCCCGTCGGGGTGGACGACGAGGGTGGAGGCCATCTTCAGGGCCACGACGCAGCCGGTCTCCTCGGCGAAGCGCCGGGTGGGGGTGATGGGGTCGCGCAGGACGCCCTCGACGTCGCCGTCGATCAGCCGGGCGAACTCGCCGGGGTGCGGCGTCAGGACGACCGGCAGGCGGCTGGAGGCGGCCCGCAGGAGCATGCGCCGCTCGGCGCCCGCGGCCACGGCCGAGATGACGTTGAGGGCGTCGGCGTCCAGCACCAGAGGGCTGTTGCAGCGCAGCAGCAGGTGCTGGACGAGATCGCGGGCGGCCACCGAGGTGCCCAGGCCCGGCCCGGCGGCGACGACCTTGCCCTCGGCGGCGCGCTCCAGGCGGCCCACCGGGGTCTTGACCTCGTCGGAGTCCGGCAGGATCGCCACCGTCATGACCTCGGGGTAGGCCGTCGAGACCTGCGTCAGCGCCGTGGTCGAGCCCGCGGCGGTGACCAGCCCTGCGCCAGCGCGCAAGGCCGCCTTGGCGCAGAGCATCAGCGCGCCGAGCTTGCCGGGGCTGCCGCCCAGGGCCAGGACGTGGCCGAAGGTGCCCTTGTGCCCCGTGGCGGGCCTGCGGGGCAGGGCGGCCCGGATGACCTCGACGGTCAGCGCCTCGGCCCTGATCCCGGCGAGATCGTAGACGCCCTCGGGGATGCCGATGTCGACGATCTTGAGGGCGCCGCACAGCGCCCGGCCGGGGTAGACGACGTGACCGATCTTGGCCAGCCCGAAGGTGGCCGTGATGTCGGCGCGCACGGCGTCCCCCAGGATCGCCCCGCTGTCGGAGGAGACCCCGCTGGGGATGTCGACCGCGAGCGTCAAGGCGCCCAGCTCGTTGAGGTGCCCGATGAGCTCGAGGATCGGCCCGCGCACCGGCTGGCCCAGGCCAGTGCCGAGCAGCGCGTCCACCACGGCGTCGAGGCGAGGCAGGCCGGCGAAGAGATCGGCGAGCTTCTGACCCGCCCGGAGCTTGTCGCCCCAGGGATCGATGACGCAGGGGGCGGCGGCCAGGTCGGCCTCGATGATCCGCTCAAGCACTCTGAGGTTGACGCCCGCGTCCCCGGCGGTGGCCTCTTTCGGCCCCATCAGCACGACGTGGGGGCGGTGGCCGGCGGCGCAGAGCTGGCGGGCGATGACGAAGCCGTCGCCCCCGTTGTTGCCGCCGCCGCAGAAGACCCCGACCCGTCCCCCGCGCACCCCCCGAGCCGCCAGCGCCACCAGCAGGACATCGGCGGCCCCTCGCCCGGCCGACTCCATCAGCGCGACGCCCGGCAGGCCGATCTCTTCGATGGTGAGGCGATCGCATTCGCGCATCTGGGCGGCGGTGGACAGTCTCAAGGCTCCTCTCCCGATCAGGCGCCCTCGGCGCAACCCCTGGCGATGGCCGCCTTCATCTCGATCACCGCCCCCTCAAAGCCGATGAAGAGGGCGCGGGCGACGATGGAGTGCCCGATGTTGAACTCTTCGAAGAGGCGAAGCGCGGCCACGTCCACGACATTTCGGGTGTCGAGGCCGTGGCCAGCGGCCACGATCAGCCCGAGATCGGCGGCCAGGCGACCCGCGTCGGCGAGCTTGCGCAGCTCGGCGGCGCGCTCCGCAGGGCGCCTGGCGAGGCAGTAGTCGCCGGTGTGAAGCTCGACGCTGTGGGCGCCCAGCGCCTGCGAGGCGCGCACCTGATCCTCGTGGGGGTCGATGAAGAGGCTCACCACGATCCCCTCGTGGTGGAGCGTCTGGATGAGGGGCACCAGGCTCTCCCGGTTGCCGATGGCGTCCAGGCCGCCCTCGGTGGTGCGCTCGTGGCGCTTCTCGGGCACGAGCGTGACCATGTCCGGGCGCACGCCCAGCGCGATCTCGCACATCTCGTCCGTGACGGCCATCTCCAGGTTGAGGCGAGTCTGGATGGTCTGCCGAAGCAGCCGCACGTCGCGATCCTGGATGTGGCGGCGGTCCTCCCTCAGGTGGACCGTGATCTGATCGGCGCCGGCGCCCTCGGCCAGCAACGCGGCGGCGACAGGGTCGGGGTAGGCGGTGCCGCGGGCCTGCCGCAGAGTGGCGACGTGGTCGACGTTGACGCCAAGGCGAGGGGTCTTCATGGCTCTCCCAATCACACGCCGATGGCGCGCTCAATGGCGTCGGCGATCTGCCGCGCGCAGGTGTCCGTCATCTTGGAATCGACGCCCTCGACCATGACCCGGACCTTGGCCTCGGTGCCCGAATAGCGAACAAGGACGCGCCCTTGCTGCCCAAGGACCCCCTCGGCGTCCTCGATGGCGACCTTCACCTCCTTGAGCGTGTTCAGGTCGGGCTTGTCGCGGACGTTGAGGTTCAGGAGGGTCTGGGGAAAGGACTCCATGACCTTGCACAGCTCGCTGAGCGGCTTGCCGGTGCGCTGCATGATGCTCAGGACCTGGAGCGCGGCGACCATGCCGTCCCCGGTCGAGACGTGATCGAGGAAGATGAGGTGGCCGGACTGCTCGCCGCCGAAGGTCGCCCCCGAGCGCCGCAGCTCCCCGACGACGTAGCGATCCCCGACCTGGGTGCGGGTCAGGGAGATGCCGTGCCGTCGCAGCGCGATCTCCAGCCCGATGTTGCTCATCACGGTGGCCACGACCGTGTCGTGGGGCAGGGCGCCCTGGGCCTTGAGGGCGGGGCCGCACAGCGCCATGATGTGATCGCCGTCGACGAGCTGCCCCTTCTCATCGATGAGGATGACCCGATCGGCGTCGCCGTCGAGGGTGATGCCGAGGTCGGCGCCGGTCTCGATGACCTTGGCGGCGGCGAAGCGCGGGTGGAGAGACCCGCAGTCTCGGTTGATGTTGGTCCCGTTGGGCTGGTTGCCCAGCATGACGATCTCGGCGCCGAGCTCCTCAAGCGCCAGCGGGGCGACCTTGTAGGCGGCCCCGTTGGCGCAGTCGACGACGATCTTGAGGCCGTCGAGGGTCATGTCCTTGGGGAAGGCGCTCTTCATGAAGACGACGTAGCGACCCGCGGAGTCCTCGTAACGCCGGGCGCGCCCGATGCGCTCGGCGTCCAGCAGAGCGGTGAGCGGATTGCCGCCCTGCTCGATGTCGGCGCCAGAGCGGGGGTCGCCGGCCAGGATCATGGACTCCAGCTCCAGCTCCACCTCGTCGGGCAGCTTGAAGCCGTCGGCGCCGAAGATCTTGATGCCGTTGTCCTGATAGGGGTTGTGGCTGGCCGAGATGACGATCCCGGCGTCGGCCCTCAAGCTCGTCGTCATGAAGGAGATGCCGGGGGTCGGCAGCGGGCCGAGGAAGAGTACGTCGGCGCCCATGGAGGTCAGACCGGCGGCCAGCGCCGACTCGAAGAAGTAGCCCGACAGGCGGGTGTCCTTGCCCACCAGGATCCGGGTGCGGCGTCGGCCCGCGCGGTGCCGGAAGTGGTGGGCGACGGCCTGCCCGAGGCGGACGGCGATCTCTGCGGTCATCGGGAACTGGTTGGCGACGCCGCGGATGCCGTCGGTGCCGAACAATCTTCTCATGGGTGCTCCTTTGGCGCCGGGGCGCAGATCACTCGGGCTCATCCTTCGGAGGAGGCGCCTGGGTCGTCAACTTGATGTAGGCGGGCCGCACGTGGATGAGGTCAACCCCTGGCGGCAAGTTGTCGATCTCCACCTTCTTCTTCCATGTTCCAGGGGGCTTGCCGTCGAGGCCGCTGGCGTCGATGACCGGCGTGATCGCCTTGATGTCCAGGCCGCTCATGTCCTTGGGCGCGCCGGCCAGCGTCACCGTCACGCGCTCGGGCTCCAGCGCAATGAGGTAGCGCGTGTCTCGCACCTCGACGGGCAGCCCCTCGAAGGCGCGCTCGACCCTGACCGGCGCGATGTCGATCGTGATCGTCACGGACCTGGGCTCGAACTCCAGGCCGCGGCCGGAGGCGTCCCTGAGCCTCAGGATCTTGACCAGCGTCTCGGTCCTCCCCGTGAGGTTGACCGGCTCGGTCAGCGCGAAGACGCCGTTGAGCCTGGAGGCCGGGCCGATGACCTCGACCTTCTCGGGCTCGACCCGCTGGCCGACGATCTGGTAGCCCGCCGCCGGCGCGCCCTGGATCGGCGGCACTATTACCGAGGCCGCGCTTCGACGAAGCTCCTCAAGCTCCACGGTCAGCGAAGGCGGGTTGATGGCGATCACCTCCAGGCCTGAGGGCAGCTTGAGCTGCTCGGGCTTGAACTTGAAGGCCCCGTCGGTCACCTCCGAGAGATCCACCCGGATGGCCTCGATGGGCTCGCTCCTGAGCCGGGTCAGCATCGAGCGCTTGCCCCGGATCGAGACGCTGATCTTGTCGATGGGCTCGTTGACCATGATCTGATCGGAGGGCAGCGTAATGTCCGTCTTGACGAAGAAGACCCCGACCTCCTCGCGATCCTCGTTGACGACCATGTGCAGCACGAAAGCCAGCAGCAGCGCGATGAGCTTGATCAGCAGGTTCTCTGAAAGCCAACCCTTCACGGCTTGCTGGCCTCCTTGCTGGCCTTGCGGCGCGTGGCCCACTGCTGACGCACCCACCCGATGCTCAAGCGCCTCTCCCCCCCCTCGCCCTGGCCCGGATCGAAGCTGAAGAGGCGCTGGAGCAGCTCGCGCAGCTTCGTCGAGTCCAGACCCCGGATCAGCTCCTCCTTGAAGGCCACCGAGATCGTCCCGGTCTCCTCGCTGACCACGACGATCACCGCGTCGGTCGCCTCCGACAGGCCGATGGCGGCCCTGTGGCGGGTCCCCAGCCGCTTGTCGATGTTCGTCTTGTTCGTCAAGGGCAGCACGCACCCCGCGCTCAAGATCCTGTCCCCCTGGACGATGACCGCACCGTCGTGCAGCGCGTTGTTCTTCTCGGCCGCGAAGAGCGACACGAGCAACTCCTTGCTCAACTGGGCGTCGAGGATCGTGCCCGAGTTGATGTGCTTGCTCAGCTCCGCCTCACGGCGCATGACGATCAACGCCCCGGTCTTGTGCTCCGAGAGCTGGATGCTGGCCTTGACGATCTCCTCGATGATCTGAGCCCCGGCCATGTGCGTCGACAAGCCGCTAAAGAGCGAGGTCTGACCCATCTGGGACAGCACCCGCCGGATGTCCTCCTGGAAGATGACGATGATGATCAAGAAGAAGGAACCCAGGAAGGTGTCCAGCAGCCAGTTGAGCGTCGGCAGGTTGAAGAACTCGGGCTTGGAGGCGAAGAAGGTGATGATGATCGCCAGCAGGCCGATGAGCATCGGCACCGCCCGCGTGCCCTTGAGCAGCATCAGCACGCGGTAGATGATGTAATACACGATCGTGATGTCAAGCAGGACCAGGGCCAGGTCCAGCCAGTCACCCACCCTGAAGATGTCCCTCAACCCTTCAAACACGGCCCCTGCGCCCCCCCGACTCTCACCCTCTGGCGCGCATGATCGCGTGGGCCATGCGGGCCACCTGGACCATCGGCCCGACCGCGTGGACACGCAGGACGTGGGCGCCCGACATCACCGCCGCGGCACACGCCGCCGCCGTCCCCCAGTCGCGCTCGGCGGGATCGGCGATGCCCAGCACCTGCCCGATGAAGCTCTTGCGGCTCGGCCCGATGAGGACGGCCAGCCCCCCGCGCCCAAAGCGGCCCGCCGACCCGATCAGCCGCAGGTTCCCCTCTCCATCTTTACCGAAGCCGATGCCCGGATCAACGATCAGCCGCTCGCGGGCCACCCCGGCCTCCACCGCCCGCTCCACCAGCGCGTCGAGCCCGTCGGCGATCACCTCGACCAGATCCCCGCCGTAATCCGTATCGCGCTGCATCGTCCGCGGATCGCCGCGCATGTGCATCAGCACCGCCGCCGCGCCAGATCGCGCCACCACCCTCGCCATTGACGCGTCGCCCGTCATCCCCGTGACGTCGTTGACCATGTCCGCCCCGGCCGCCAACGCCGCCTCGGCCACGGCCGCCTTCATCGTGTCGACGCTGATGAGAACCTCCGAGCGCCGACGCAGCGCCTCGATCACAGGCACCACCCTGTCAAGCTCCTCCTGAAGACCAACCGGCCAGGCCCCTGGCCGCGTCGACTCGCCTCCCACGTCCAGGATCGACGCGCCCTGCTCGACCATCAACAAGCCCGCCTCGACGGCCTTGACCTTGTCGAGGTGCGCGCCGCCGTCCGAGAAGGAGTCCGGCGTGCAGTTGATGATCCCCATGATGTGCGCAGGGCCGTCAAAGCGCAGAGTCGTGCGCCCGAAGTCGATGGGAGTCGGGTGGCTCATGGACGCGGAGCCCCTGGAGTGGCGCCGATCAGGACTCGCCTTCGAGCACCTTGGGCGGCTCGGGCATGTTCGAGCCCTCCGGCCCGCCCTCGCGCAGCTCGTCGCGCAGCTTGGACGTGAAGCCCGTCTTGGGCGACCGCTCGCGCTCCGAGGCGCGGGCCGCCCTCGCCGTCTTGAGCGCGGACAGCGAGCCGCCCTTGACGATCACCTCGACCTCCTCCGTATCCAGAACCTCATACTCCAGCAGCGCCTCGGCCATGGACTTGAGCAACTCAAGGTTCTCATAGAGCAGCGTCCGGGCCACCTCGTACTGCTCGGAGATGATCTTGTGGACCTCGTGGTCGATCGTCTTGGCCGTCTCCTCGGCGATGTGCGAGGGCTTGCCGTAATCGCGACCCAGGAAGGGGTTCGAATCGCCCGAAGAGTAGGACACCGGGCCGATCACCTCGCTCATCCCCCACTCGGTCACCATCTTGCGCGCCAGATCGGTGGCCATCTGGATGTCCGCGCCCGCGCCGTTGGTGATCTCGTTGAAGATCAACTCCTCGGCCACCCGCCCGCCCATCATCACCGCGATGCGCTTGGTCGCGTAGGACTTCGTCCACGTCAGCCGGTCCTCCGAAGGCAGCTGCTGCATCAACCCCAGCGAGCGGCCCCGCGGGATGATCGTCACCTTGTGCACCGGGTCCGTGCCCGACTGCAGCGTGGCCACCAGCGCGTGGCCGGCCTCGTGGTAGGCCGTCACGCGCTTCTCGCGCTCGGAGATGATCGCGCTCTTGCGCTCGGCGCCCATCAGGACCGTGTCCGTGGCGTCCTCGAAGTCATCCATCTCCAGACGATCCTTGTTGCGCCTGGCCGCCCCGAGCGCCGCCTCGTTGACCAGGTTCTCCAGATCCGCGCCCGAAAAACCCGGCGTCCCGCGCGAGATCTTCTCAAGATCCACGTCCGGCCCCAGCGGCGTCTTGCGCGTGTGCACCTTCAGGATGCCCACCCGACCACCCACGTCCGGCCTGGCCACCACCACCCGACGATCAAAGCGACCCGGCCTCAAGAGCGCCGGCTCGAGCACGTCCGGGCGGTTCGTCG
>SYOX01000204.1 GCA_005804885.1 Pseudomonadota bacterium | reverse complement strand
GCCATCTTCATCTCCTTGATGATGACCAACAACCCCATCCCGCAGCTCGGCTTCGGCGACACGATGGCCGACGGCTCGGGCGTCTTCCTGCTCGACAAGCTCGACGGCCTGACGACCGAGCTGGGCTTTGACGCCTACACCGAAGGCCGCAAGGGCACCTTCGACCTCGTCTGCATCGTCGCGGCGCTCATGGTCGGCACCGCCGGCCTGCCCCACGTCATCGTCCGCTTCTACACCGTGCCCAAGGTCAAGGCCGCGCGCTCCTCCGCCGGCTGGGCGCTGATCTTCATCGCGCTGCTCTACACCACCGCGCCTGCGGTGGCGGCCTTCGCCCGCACCAACCTGCTGACCACCCTCAACGGCCTCCCGTACGCCAACGTCCCGGAATGGTTCAAGAAATGGGAGGCCACCGGGCTGCTCGCCTTCGAGGACAAGAACGGCGACGGCCTCATCCAGATCCTCGGCGGCGCGGCCAACGAGCTGACCATCGACCGCGATATCATGGTGCTGGCCAACCCCGAGATCGCCCAGCTTCCCGACTGGGTCGTCGGCCTCGTGGCCGCCGGGGCGCTGGCCGCAGCCCTGTCCACCGCCGCCGGCCTCCTGCTGGTCATCTCCACCTCCATCGCCCACGATCTGCTCAAGCGCAACATCAAGCCCGACATCAGCGAGCGCGGCGAGCTGCTCAGCGCCCGGATCGCCGCCGGCGTCGCCGTCTGCGTCGCCGGCTACTTCGGCATCAACCCCCCCGGCTTCGTCGCCCAGGTCGTCGCCTTCGCCTTCGGCCTCGCCGCCGCCTCCTTCTTCCCCGCCATCCTCATGGGCATCTTCTCCAAGCGCATGAACAAGGCCGGCGCCGTCTCCGGCATGATCGTCGGCATCACCTTCACGGCCACCGTCATCGTCTACTTCAAGTTCATCCGCCCCGATCTCAACGACGCCGAGCACTGGATCCTCGGCGTCTCCCCCGAGGGCATCGGCGCCCTCGGGATGCTCCTCAACTTCGCCGTCGCCATCGTCGTCGCCTCGCTCACCCCCCCGCCCTCGCCGCGCATCCAGGCGCTCGTCGAAGACATCCGTATCCCCCGCGGCGCCGGCGCCGCGACCGACCTGGAGCACGAGCTTTGACCCACCCCGTCACGGACACGCTCCACGCCCCAGCCCGAGAACCCCAGCGACCCCAGGTGCCCTTGAAGGCGCAAGGACGCTGGCCGCTGGCCTCGCTCCTGGCGTTGATCCTGATGGCGCTCCCGCTCGGCTGCGTCGATCCCGAGGGGTCCAGCGACGACCCCATCCCCCCCGCGCTCGACCTCACCCCGCAGGCGGTCGTCAACGGCGAGCTTGAGCCCGGCCACATGGCCGTCGGCGCCCTCGTCATGCGGCCTCCGGGCGGCTCGCCCTCCGGCAGCTTCTGCTCCGCCTCGCTCATCGGGCCTCGCTGGGTGCTGACCGCCGCGCACTGCATCGCAGGCGCCTTCGGCACCCTCAACCCCGCCGTGGAATACGTCCCCTACCTCAACCTCTTCATCGGCCCCAACGCCAACGCCCCCAACGAAGGCCGCCTCCACGCCGCCAGCCGCATCTTCGTCCACCCCGGCTACGGCGCCATCGGCGGCGACAGGCTCTACGACATCGCGGTCTTCGAACTGGCCGAGCCCGTCGAGGACATCGAACCCTACGACCTTCGACGCGCCCCCCTCGACGCCCCGCCCGACACCCCGATCTTCTACGCAGGCTTCGGCGCCACCGCCCCCGAGGGCGGCGAGAGCGGCGTCAAGCGCTCCACGACCCTCTGGCTCCACACGATCGCCCCGACCGTCTACGTCACCGAACACCGCGACAACGGCGTCTGCTTCGGCGACTCCGGCGGCCCCGGCCTCCTGCCCCTCGACGAGGGCCGCTTCGAAGTCATCGGCATCAACTCCACCGTCGTCGGCGAGCCCTCCTGCTATCGCTACTCCACACAGACCCGCGTCGACGCCTTCACCACCTGGATCGACGCCACCATGGACCCTGCCGCCCAGGGTTGCCTCGCCGATCCCTCCCTCTGCCAGTGCGAGGCCGCCTGCGGACAGGACGGCGTGTGCGACAACGCCCTCTGCGGTCAGCCCCTGTGCGACAACCTCTTGTCCTGCCTGCGTTTTTGCCTGACCCCGGACTGCTCGGTCCAGTGCCTCCTGACCGCCAACCCCACCGCCAACTACCTCTACAACGAGCTTGTCGACTGCATCCAGCGCGACTGCCCCAACGGCGGCGACGACGCCTGCTTCGAATCGACCTGCTTGCGCGAGTACACCGGCTGCGCAGAGGGCCTGGAGGCCGTCTCCGGCCCCGAGAGCTGCCAGGACATCTACCGCTGCGCCGCCCGCTGCCGACGCGGCGACGTCGCCTGCGTCAACGGCTGCTTCTTCCAGGGCACCCTCGACGCCCAACTCCATTACGAGGCCCTCGAAGGCTGCTCCGAGGCCGCCTGCGGCCTCGCTCTGACCTCGCGCGACGCCCCGGCCTGCGTCGCCGACCGGTGCCGTCGCCAGCAGCTCGACTGCATCCCCCCCATCGACTGCCACATCACCGGCGGCTCCTGCCCCGAGGGCTTCGCCTGCACCCCCGAGGCCTGGGGCGCGACCACCTGCCAGCCCTCCGACGGCCTCGCGCCGGGCGCCCCCTGCGACATCAACGACCCCGGCACCTGCGCCGACGGTTCCATCTGCGTCGACGACGGCGCGCTCGCCGTCTGCCGCGAGGCCTGCGTCCTGGCCACCGACTGCCAGCCCAACTTCTCGCGCTGCGTCCCAACCCAGGGCACCAACCTCCCTTTCCCCGTCGGCCTCTGCGTCCAGAGCTGCACCGACGCCGATCAGGACGGCACCTGCGATGACGACGACTGCGATCCCCGCAACCCCGCCATCAACCCGGATGCCCTGGAAGTCTGCGGCGTCGATCCCCCCGCCGACGACAACTGCGACGGCCAGATCGACGAGGGCTGCCTCGCATGCCCCGGCATCCCCGGTTGCCCCGATCCCGAGGCCGACCTGCCCGCCCCACGATCCTTCGTCGGCGGCTGTCAACATCCCGGCCAGAGCCCCTCGACCTCACCCTGGGCGCTCGCCCTCGCCGCGCTGCTGATCCTGCTCCTGGGCTTGATCCGGCGCCGTCATGGCGAGCGCGCTGAAAATCATGAATGTCCTTTTGAAACAACACCTTGCGCGTCAGCCTGGGCCGCCCTCCCGGCCCCCCGTCACCTCGATCCTCCCCTCGGTGGTGTCCGTCGACCGCGGTACGAACCAAGGGCGCGCGCCTCGCGATCTGGCAGCGAGAGGATCGCCCTGGTCGCGCTCGCCGGCCTCTTGATGGCGACCTTCGGGGTCGGCTGCGTCGACGGCGCGCCCGACGCCACCGGCGCGCACCGCGCCGAGCCTGGACAGCCCGAGGTCGAGCCCGAAGTTCAACCCGAGCCGCCCGCCCCGACGATCCAGGACATCCAGCAGGGCTTCGTCGAGGCCGGCGCCCTCGTCGCGCTCGAAGGCGTCCTCGTCGCCTCGCCTCGCTCCGAGGCGGGCTTCTTCCTCTCCGATGGCACCGGCATGCCCTTCGGCGGGATCTGGGTCCACACCCTCGACGCCCCCGACCTTGTTCCGGTCGACCTCGCCCCCGGCGACCTCGTCACCCTCAGCGCCCTCGTTGTCGAGCGCGCCTGGTCCGGCGACGCCCTCGGGGCGACCTCCACGCGCACCGAACTCCACCCCCAGGGGCCGCTCGCGATCACGGGGCAGAGCGCGCTCCCACCTCCCATCCCCGTGACGGACCGCGAGCTCGCCATCCCCGACCTCGCCGAGCTCTATGAGGGCTGCATCGTCTCGATCATCGACACATCCGTCACCGAGCGCATCCTCGAAGAGGGCGCGCTGGTCTTCGGCGACATCGTCCGCGCGGACGCCCTCTTCACCACCTTCGACTTCGTCTGGAACGACGTCGGCGCCCGATACTCCGCCGTCACCGGGGCGCTCCAGTTCGAAGGGTCCACCTACCGGATTGCCCCGAGAGGCCCCGAGGATCTGGTGCGCGCCCCCATCGACGTGGGCTCCTGCCTGCCCTCGGAGGGCTACAGCCTCTGCACCCAGCGTCGCAACTGGTTCGGCGCTCGCCGTGACTGCGCCCGCCAGGGCGGCCGCCTCGTCGTCCTCGAAGACCCCGAGGAGAACCAGGCCGTCGGCGCGCTCTTCCGGCCCTGGTCGGATGGCTCCTTCTGGATCGGCCTGAGCGACGATAAGGAGGAGGGGACCTGGCTCTGGCTCGACGGCACCCCGCTCGAATACCTCCCCTGGGGCAATGGCGAGCCGAATGACTATGGCTCCGGCGAGGACTGCGCGCATTCGAATTGGGGCGCCGTGGGCGGCTGGAACGACAACAACTGCTTCAGCCGCGAGCCCTATGTATGCGAGTTTGAAGCGGAAATCCCCCAGTGCCAGGGCGACGAGGCCTGCGGCGATGGCGTCTGCGTCGAGGGGAGCTGCCGCCGCCCTTGACGGCCCCGTCCTGCGCCGAGGGGGTTGCTGCCTCCCTTGACTGCCCCCGCCTTCGCCGAGGCGGGGGTCTGCCGCCTGCCTTGACGGTCCCGACCTGCGTCGAGGGGGTTGCTTGCCTCCCTTGACGACCCTGGCCTTCGCCGAGGCGGGGGTTTGCCGCCTGCCTTGACGGCCCTGGCCTGCGCCGAAGCGCGGCGCCTGGACGATCAGACGCGCTCGGTCCAGCCGCGCTTGACCTTGGCTTCAATCCAGACTTCGAGGCCGGCCAGCGCGTGATCGAGGGTGGCGGCGGGGCGCACGGTCGTCTGGAGGGGATCGGCGCGCTGGGGGGAGAAGTCGGTGAAGTGCAGGACGTAGGGCGGGAAGCTGGGGTCGATCCTGTCCTTGTGGGTCTGGATGATGAGGGCCTTGCGGACGGACGTGCGCCCGGAGGTGGTCTTGAGCCAGACGCGGCGGGCGACGACGGACGACTCGGGCAGCGCGCGACCTGCGACGGGCTCGCTCAGGCCAGGGAAGGGCGCCAGCGCGTAGATCTGATCGAGGCCGATGCTGGCGAGGTCGGCGGGCTTGTCGGCGCGCTCTCGGCTGAAGGAGAGGCCCTCGACGCGGGCCAGCGGCATCTCCTCGGCCGTGAAGTAGCCCCGCGCGGGATCGTAGCGCACCACGGAGCTTGGGATGGGCGCGCCCCGGCTGTCCGTCGTCTGAAGATCGACGCAGGTCAGCTCGACGACGATCTCGGGGCGCACCATCCGGCAGAGCGTGCCCTGGCCGCTGGCGATCATGTGGCGCGAGGGGACCTGGCCGTCGATCAGGCGCTTGAACCAGACCGCGCGCTCGACCTCCTTGAAGCCCTTGCCGACGCGGCCGAGGATCTGAAAGTGCGCCTCGTCGCGCTGGAGGGCGACGACAAGCTCCGACATGTGCCGGTCTTCGCCGTCGAGGATCTCGCTGAAGCCGATGATGACCGCGTCGAGGGTCACCTCCGGCTTGATCCGCGCCGCGCCGTCGAACTCGTCGTAGACCACCAGGCCCTCGACCCGACCCGTGCCCACCCACTCGTGAAAGCGCGCCACCACGGCGCCAGGCCCCGACACCTCGTCGACCTGAACGGCCCTGAAGCGCGCCGCCCCGTCGAGCAGGGCGACGAGCCGGGCGTGTCGATCGCGCCAGGGCTCGCGCTGCCAGTCGAAGCCGTCTTCCTCAACAAGATCAAAGGCTTCAAAGCGCATGTCGCCTTCCAGCCCAGCGTCAGCCAGCGCGTCGAGCAGGAAGTGCGCCCTGGCGCGACCCCCGGCGCGGGGGTTGACGCACAGCTCCCCGGCGATGAGCAGGTCGCCGCAGCCTGCTGTGCGCTTGTCCAGCGCGTCGACCAGCGGGGTGCCTTCGAGCGCCCTGCCGTCGTAGGCGCACAGGGCCGCGCGGCCGTCAAAGCGGACGAAGAACCACAGCTGGCCGTCGTACTTCGGGGTGACGGCGACGCGCCCCTGCAACAACTCCCGCTCGATGGCCTCGGGCCGCACGAGGCGCTGTCGCCGCGCCAGGGCCACCTTGTAGCCCCTCAGGCGCGCGGCCAGGGAGGCGTCCTTGAGCTCGCCGCGCGGCGACAGCGATCCGGCGCCATAGGGCAGCGGGCGGTGGCTGAAGCTTGGGCCGCTCATGGGCTTGCCTGAAGCTCCAGGTTGGAGAGGTGCAGGATGAGCATGTAGCCCTCGCCTCGGACGCGGCCCTCCAGGAAACCCCGGTGCGGCGTGCCATTGCGTTGGAAGATCAAGGGGTTGGCGCCATCAGGGCCGGTGCCGACGAGCAGCATCTGGCGGGCCTCCTGAAGCCTGGAGGCCAGCGCAAAGAGGCGATCGTAGCTGGCGGCGTCGACGTGGCGAAGCTGGAGCTTGTGGGCAAGAGCAAACTGCCGCACGACGCGCTCGATGGGGACCATAGCCCCAAGAATCAGAGGGCTTGAGGCGTCGATCGTCGCCTCCACGTCCCGGGCCTCGGCTCTGGACAGCTCCTCGCCGGAAGGCGACTCGACGATCTCCACGGCGCGAGCGGCGTGGAGCGGCCTGCCATCGGCGCTGATCCAGAGCCGGTCGGCCTGCCCGGTCTTTCGCCCGACCTGCTCGAAGTCGACCTCGGGGTCGCCCAACACCAGGGCCTCGGTCAACGATCCGACGTCGCCGAAGTGCCCGATGAGCGCCTCGAAGCCGTGCCCCTCGGTGGTCTTGATCAGCCGCGCGGCCTGGACGTCCTGACCCGCAGGCCCGCGAAACGCCTGGACTTCGCCCCGACGGGGGGTCCACGCCGTCAGCTCGACAGCCCCCGCGCCCTCATCCTTCAGCCTCAGAGTCCGCGCCATGGTTCAGAACATCCCAAAGTCGAGGGCGTCGAGCAGATCGTCGATGTCCGTCATGTCACCATCGGTGGCTGTCATCTCATCGTCGAGCCGGGGCTCTCGCTCGCAATACTCGAAGCCCGTCGGCTCCCCAAGGATCCCAAGGACGCCCCCCGCGCCGGCCAGTATGAAAAGGGGTCGGCTGGTCGGGGACTTCCTCCACGCAAAGGGCACCTCAAAAATCTCCCCGCGATCCAGCGCGGCGGCAAGCTCCGGCCCGATGGCCTCCGCGCTGAGCGCATACACGGCGGTCGCCGCGCAGTCCAGCAGGCGCTCCACGGGAACAGGCGCCGACAGATCCAGCTCGCGCCCAAGCGACGACTCGACCTCCGCAAGCGCCGCGCCGTCGGCGTCCACGGCCACCAGCTCGGCTCGCTCCAGCGCGTTGAAGTCCTCGTCCACATAGACGGAGGTGGTCCCGCCCGGCGGCAGCAACACCGCGCCAGGGCTCAACAACAGGGCCTGCGCGCAAGCCTCGCCGCGCTCATCGACCACGGCCCGCCGACGTCGACCGTGGACCTTCTCGCGCGTGACGCGCTCCAGATCGAAGGCGCTCACCTCCTGCCCATATTTGAGGGTCAAAGCCCTGCCCATCGATCCTCCTGCAACCCTCCCCGATGAAGGGAGGAGAGAATGTCATCGGTCCAAGACACCGTCAACCTCACCAGAAGTCCAATCATCGCCGCTCCCCCATCGCACCACCTCGCCGCCCGCCCCAGCCGGCCAACCCTCCGACGATGGCTCCTGCGGCCCACCCGCGGAGCAAACCAGCGCCAGCCCGATCTCAAAGGCCGGTCATTGACGAAGGCCGATCAAGGGCCGAAGCGGAGGGCGGCCCTTGTCACCAACTGCGCTCGATGTCCTGGGCATAGAGCTCGATGGCGCGGCGGTAGTTCACGATCGAGGGGTCCGCCGACGTGCGGGCGATGACGCCAAGGAGGCTCTCGATCGCCTCCTTGGATCGCCCGACGTTGTGGAGCGCCATGGCGCGAAAGACCCGCAGGTCTTCGGCCTCGGGGAACTGCGCCTGCCCCTCGTCAAACACGGCCAGCGCCTCCTCATGGCGTCCCAGGGTCCGGCATGTGCTCCCCAGACCAAGGAAGGCGCCCCGTCGATCGTCGCCCTCCAGGCCAGCCGCGATCGCCCTCCGATAGAAGGGGATGGCCTCGACCTCAAGGCCCAGATAGTCGTGAAGGCACGCGGTCTCATACAGGAGGGTGGCGTCGTCGGGTGACGCATCGAGGATCGCCAGCGCTTCGAGGCGGGCCTCTTCGTGCTGTCCCTGGGCGCGGAGCGCTCGAAGGCTGTTGATGTTCATATTCGGCTCCAATTTCAGGGGGTTGGCGATCGCGCTCGGATCGATGGGCGGTGATACCATGGCGCTGAAGGGTGGGATCGTCAACCCGTCAGGAGAAGCCGATAGCGGACACGTCGGGATCGGCGAGTCGACTTCGATGACGGTCACTCCGAGATCGGTGAATCAGCAGAGATGACGGACACTTCGAGATCGGCGCGTCGACTTCGTTGGTGCACACGTCGGGATCGGCGAGTCGTCTTCATTGGTGGACAAGGCAACTCCCCCTCCTGTCCTCCCCCTCGCTTCGCAAGGGGGAGGGACGCTCGCGGTTCGGGCACGTCGGGATCGGCGAGTCGACTTCGTTGGCGGGCACGTCGGGATCGGCGAATCGACTTCGTTGACGGGCAAGGGGAGATCATCGAGTCGACTTCGTTGGTGAGCTCTGCACGTTGACGGTCCACCCGGGCTTGCGCCCGGGCCTTGGGTTTTTTCCTGCGTCGCCCCGCCATCCGGCGGGGCTGGCGAGGGGACGTCAGCGTGCGGGCGGCGTGTCACCCATGTTGATCTCAGAGGAGAAGTTGGGAGGCTGGGAAGCAGACATCGTACGGCTCTGAGAGGGTCTGTCCCCTGAAGGTTGACGCCCCATCGCCAGCCCCGCAGGGGCGTCCCTGGACAAATTGTAGGCCCGGGCGCGAGCCCGGGTGGACCGCCAACGTGCGGATCGCATCAACGAAGTCGACGCGCCGATTTCGGTGTGCCCATCAACGAAGTCGATTCGACGATCTCGATTGTTCCCGACGGGGTCTTGTGACCGTCAACGAAGTCGACCCGGCGATCTCCTCTTGTCCGTCATCGGAGTCGACGCGCCGATCTCGAAGCGCCCGTCAACACTGCTGAAAGGTGTCAGCGGCGTGTGCCGCGGACGGGATCGACGATGGCGCTGGTGCATTCGAAGCAGAAGCCGCTCAGGGTGCGGGAGAAGCTGCCGGTCCAGATGTTGTCGGTGATGAACTGGCCTGCGAGGCGGTAGGTCTCGTCGCAGGTGCCCGGGATGGTGACGGAGACATCGAAGGTGCCGTCGGTGGGCGCGGGCGTCTGGGTCATGGTGATGTTGGGGGTGCCGATGGGCCGCGCCGCGACGGTCAGGGTGTCGCCGCCGACCGAGAAGACGAAGTTGGTGATGTTGTAGCTGATGACGGTGATGCCGAAGGGCGCGCAGGTGTAGGGCAGCGAGGGCAGGGTGTTGTAGGTGCCCGGGTAGACAGGGCCGCTGGGGATCTCGGTGTGGCAGCTGGCGTCGCAGCCGTCGCCGGGGTCGTTGTTCCTGTCGTCGCAGGTCTCGCCGAGGCCCTGATCGATGAAGCCGTCGCCGCAGCGGCTGGAGCCGCAGGCTCGGGCGAGGCAGATGGAGCGGGGCGTGGTCAGACAGACGAAGCCGTCGGCGGGGGGGGCGCCGGCGGCGCAGCCGACGCCCGGCTGGCAGATCTCCTGGCCGTCGCAGACGACGTTGTTGGAGCAGACGGCGTTGTTGGGCGCGTTGACCACCCGATCGTTGGCCTCGTCGCAGGTGTCGACGGTGCACGGGATGGTGTCGTTGAGGTTCGGAGGGACGCCAGCGCGGCAGTCGTTGAAGGGATCGCAGATCTCCTGGCCGTCGCAGAAGAGGCCGTTGGAGCAGACGGCGTTGTTGGGGGTGTGGGAGATCCTGTCGTTGACCTCATCGCAGGCGTCGATGGTGCAGCCGACGGTGTCGTCGAGCACGCGGGGTGGGCCTGGGATGCAGCCTCGGCCGGGGTCGCACAGCTCGTCGCCGTCGCAGAAGAGGTCGTTGGAGCAGGCGGCGTCGTTCGGGGCGTGGACGACGCGGTCGCTGGCCTCGTCGCAGGAGTCGGCGGTGCAGGCGAAGGCGTCCGCGACGAGGGGGGCCAGGCCGGGGGTGCAGCCGCGCTCGGGATCGCAGATCTCCTGGCCGTCGCAGAAGAGGCCGTTGGAGCAGGCGGCGTCGTTCGGGGCGTGGACGACGCGGTCGTTGGCCTCGTCGCAGCGATCGTCGGTGCAGGCGATCAGGTCGTCGAGCGTCGGCGGCTGGCCGTCGAGGCAGCCCTCTTCGGGATCGCAGGTCTCGGCGCCGTTGCAGAAGAGGCCGTCTTCGCACAGCTCGTCGGTGGGGGTGTGGGTGATCGTGCGGCGGACCTCGCTGCAGGAGTCGACGGTGCAGCCGACGCCGTCGTTGATGGGCAGCGGCTCGCCGGGCGAGCAGCCTTCGACGGGGTGGCAGACCTCGACGCCATTGCAGAAGAGGCCGTCGTCGCAGACCTCGTCCTGGGGGACGTGCTCGATGAAGTCGGCCTCCTCGTCGCAGGAGTCGACGGTGCAGCCGACGCCGTCGCTCAGAGCAGGCGGGGTGCCCGGCTGGCAGCCCTGGACGGGGTGGCAGATCTCGGCGCCGTTGCAGAAGAGGCCGTCGGCGCATCGGGCCGCGTTGGGGGTGTGGATGACGCTGGCGCGCTGCTCGCTGCAAGCATCGACGGTGCAAGGGATCTCGTCGTCCACGACGGGGACGGCGCCGGGGATGCACAGGCCGGTGACCGAATCGCAGGTCTCGACGCCGTTGCAGAAGGAGGCGTCGTCGCAGTCGTCGTCGCGGGTGCAGGGCGGGCGGACGGTGCAGTCGTCCAGGAGGTTGCACAGCTCCGTCGGCAGGCAGAGGGTGTGATCGGGGACGCTCTGGCAGGCGCCGGTCTCCTCATCGCAGCCGTCGGTGGAGCAGGCCACGCCGTCGTCGCAGTCCAGCGGGATGCCTGGGCGGCAGGTGTTGGCCACGCAGGTCTCGGCGCCGTTGCAGACCAGGCCGTCGTCACAGTCGACGTCGAGGCGGCACTCGCTCTCGGTGAAGCAGCCGGCCTTGGGATCGCAGACCTGACCCGGGGCGCACAGGCTGTCGTCGGTGATGAACACGCATTGCTGGTTGACGTCGTCGCACAGGTCGGCGGTGCAGTCGACGCTGTCGACGCAGGGCGGCTGCGGGCTCGCAAAGCACTGGCCCTCAAAGCAGCGCTCGGCGCCGTTGCAGAAGATGCCGTCGTCGCAGTCGCTGTTCTGGAGGCACTCCACCTCGACGTCCGGCTCCGGGGTCGCCTCGGGTCCGGCGTCTGGCTCGGCGGCGTCGGGCCTGTCTTCGGGGGAGGTGTCCTGGCCGGGATCGCCATCGGCGTCCTCGGGCCCGTCTTCGGCGTCAGGCTGCTCGTTGTTGACGCCCCCGTCGAGGTCGACGGCGCCCGACAGGGCTGGATCGTCGCTGCAGGCCCCGAGCGCGGTCGCCAGGCCGACGGCCGCCGCGATCCCTCCGAACCAAAAAATCCCAGGCGTCAGCCGGAGATCCGATCGCTTCATGGTGTGCGCTCCAGGGGTCGAAGGTCCCCCGGACGCAGGAGGCGCGCTCAGGGTCCGAGGCGGAATTTGATCACAAGGCGTGGCCCCGCGACGATCTTACCACTTTCGAGGCTGTGATACGATTTCCACGCGCCCTGGTCCTCGGGGAGGACCTTGAGGGCCAGGCCGTTGTTGAGCAGATCGCCTGCGGCCCACTTCTGGACGGTGGCCGTCACGTCGAAGCGGTCGGCGGTGTCGCTCTCCCCGGTGCTCACGGTCGAGGCGGTCTCCTCCTCGACCGTGGGCTGATCCTCCCACTCGACCTGGCCTCTCTGCCACGCCACGTCGAGCGCGCCCACGACGATCTTCATCTCGGACGACGCCTGACCCGTCAAGGTCAACTCCAGAGAGGCCGAGGCGACCTGGGCGCCCGCTGGCAGCGCGCCCAGATCAAAGCTCAACAGCAGCCGCCGCTCGCTGCCATCCTTGACCCCCAGGCTCAGGTCGGCGATGGGCGCCTCCACGGCCTCCTCCTCGACCTCTTCTTCCTCATCGCTCTCTGTCAAGTCGATGAGGTTGTCGTACTTGTTACCCCCACTTTCCTTGGCGCCGAGCGGGCCCTGGAGTTCGACGGCTTGCCTCACCAGGATCACCAGGGTCTCCTCCCTGGCCTCCTGCTCAGTCCGCTCGGCGCGCTCCACCTCAACGGTCGGCTCCTCCGAGATCGGGCCAACCATGAAGGGCGCGCAACCCGACATCAGCCCCGCGAGCGCCACCCCCGCCATCGCTCCCCTCATCCCTCACCCCCTTCGATCACCGCCACCTCAAAGCCCACGCCAGAGCCAGGGCAAAGCCCCCCTTCGAGCAGCGCATCCACCAGATACGGGATACACCCGAGGTCGTGCAACACCACCGCGACCCGCGCCATGCCTCGGAGGCGAAGCCTTTCGCACGACGAGGGCGGCAGGAAGAAGGCCGGCGGCGCGATCTCCACCTCGCCCAGGCCCGTCATGCCAGGATCGCGGCGCAGGTGACAGCGCCCAAGCTCCGCGTCCAGGATCACCGATCCCACCGGGAGCCGCCGCGAGATCCGGAACGCGCCGCTCGGGGTCTGTCGCGCCGAGAGCGTCATTGTCCACAGCGCCCACGAAATGATGAGCGAATCCAAGGGGTTGGGCGCAGTCTCCCCAAACGCCCCCGATCGCGCCGGCTCTCCCGTCAACCCGCCCGCGCCCGGATCGTCAAGGCACTCGCCGACCGACGCGCCGCTCCGATGGCCTGCCATCGTGTCGCCAGGGTCGCCGCCCGGCTTGCGGATCGCGTCCCCCGAGAGCCCCCCGCAATGCCCTCCATCATTACATAGCGTCTCCCAGGTGATCGCACCGACATCCTCGCCCGCACCAGCTCGCAGGAAGAGCCTCACCCAGGGCCACGGGTTGGTGGTGTCTGGCAAAAAGTGAGCTTGCCTGGTTGCCTCGATCCTGGCCCACCCGAGGCGCTCACACGCGTCGAGGAGGCCGGGGGGCATCGCGTCTCGCCATGCGTCCGCGCCGGCCTGGGCTCGGACCAGCGCCTTGAGGCCGACGGTCCTGCCCAGCGCCGCGCCCACCTGTGCCAGCCACGGTGCCCCATAAAGGCCAGTGTCCTCGCCCGGCGGCGGGAAGGCGGTGCCCTCGTGGACGACGAGGCCGAGGAAGCCGGCGACACACTCGTCGAGGTAGGGGGGCAAGAGAGGCCGCCTGTTGCGCCCGAAGTGCATCCACTCGTGGACCAGCGGGGCGGTCATGCGGCGGTCGATGGTCGGGGTCAGGCCGATCTCGTCGATCTCGTCGGTGAGGGCGTTCAGGTCGACGGGGGAGGCGCCGAGCATGGGCATGAAGCCGCCGAAGAAGGTGCGCTGGTAGAGCGCCGCGAGGGTCGGAGAGGACGCCATGAAGGTGTCGGGATCGGGGGCGCCGAGGGGTTCGAGGGGGTGGACCTCGGCGGCGTCGAGCAGGTCGAAGGCGGACTTGAGGGCGCCCGAGAGGCGCGGCATGGCATCCCAGTCCAGCGGGGCGTGGAAGATCCGCGCGGCGATCCCCTCGGTGGCGCAAAGCTGCTCGACGCGGCGGGCCGGCATCCAGGAGAGGTAATGGTCAAGGAGGCGGCCAGCGCGCTCCAGGTCGCCTCCGTCGATGTCTTCCAGGGCGCAGGCGCGCAGGAGCACCTCGGCGAAGGCGTCAGGCAGGAAGAGCGCGGGCGGCGACTGGGAGCGGGCGTCCCCGAGGGCGCGCCACGACTGGGTGGCGGCCTCGTCGATGCGGGCGCGGAGGTCTTTGATCGCGATCTTCGCCAAGAGGGCCTCGCGCGGGGGCTCAGGTGAGTTTTGCTTGCGCCCTCGTTTGGGCTGGCGCAAGCTCCAGGGTGGGGAACAATCTACAGCAGCAGGTCAAGAGAGATGAAGCATCGCAAGGGGAGCGCCGTCGTGGCGGCGCTGGCGTGTGTGGCGGCGGTCTGGGCGGCTTGCGGCGAGGGGGCCGCTGATCCGGCGCCGGCGGGGGTCGTTGATGCTGGCGCGGACGTCGACGACGAGGTCGAAGACGTCGAGCTTGAGGCCCCAGACCTTGGGGAAGAGGTCGGCGAGGTCGACGCGCCAGGGGGCGAGGACGTTGCGGTGGACGTCGTCGACGAGCCAGTCGAGGAGGTGGGGGAGGAGGGCTGCGCGGTGGCGTGGGTGTCGATGGGGGACTTCGAGATTTTCAAGTACGAGGCCAGCCGCAGCGACGCCACGGCGAGCGATCAGGGGAGCGCGGTGGGGGCTGCGTGCAGCGTCGCGGGGGTGGTGCCGTGGACGCAGGTGACGTGGTTGGAGGCCAGGGCGTCATGCGAGGCTGCCGGGGCGCGTCTGTGCCTCGGGGTGGAGTGGGACGGGGGTTGTCGCGGAGCGGGCAGGGCGATCTTCCCGTATGGTCAGACCTACGATCCGCAGGCGTGCAACACGTTGGAGAGCCCGGACGGGTGTTTGATGGGCAACTGCCAGGTGGTGGCGACGGGGAGCTATCCGGCGTGCGTGTCGGAGGGGGGGGCCTTTGACATGTCGGGCAACGTGGCCGAGTGGGTGGAGGATCAGCGGCCCTTCGGGGAGGAGGCCTACGACGTGCGCGGCGGCTCCTATCTGTCGTCGGACGACAACACAATCCGTTGTCGGAACGCGAACTTGTCGAGGGCGCCCGGGTTTACGAACCCGGATCTGGGCTTCAGGTGTTGCCGGTAGGTCTACCAGCGGTAGCCGATGCCGAGCATGACCTGGACGGCCTCGTTGATGTCCTCGGCGGGCTCCTCGCGGGTGATGTTGGTCCTGGCGTCGGGGTTTTCGAGGCCCTGCTCGGAGGTCTCGGCGTCCAGGATGGTGATGGGCCCGGGGCGAGGCTGGAGCCAGAGCATGCGGACGTCGCCGGTCAGCAGGAGGTGGCCCATCTTGATCTCGGCGCCGGCGCCGAGGTGGGCGCCGAGCTGGGTGAAGTTCTCGTCGGGGAGCTCCCGGTTGTTGATGGAGGTGGTCAGGGCGGCGACGCCAGCGAGCCCGTAGAGGTCGAGGCGCGACTCTGGGAAGAGGTGGGCCATGAGGCTGGCGCTCAGCGGGGTGACGGCGATCTCGCGGTCCTGGTCGCGGCCGCCGGCGAGGTCGGCGGCCAGCTCAAGGGCCCAGTGCTTGTCGAGGCCGACGCGGAGGCCGAGGCCGAAGCCGGAGACGTCGTTGCCTTCGAGGGTGCCGTTGGCGGCCTCGGTGTCGCCGAAGCTCAGGCCGACGGTGCGCAGCGAGAGCGAGACGTCGCGATCTCTGTAAGTCTTCGTGATGGGGGGGTCGGTGACGATGATGTGCGGGGGTGGGTCCTCGCGGACGACGACGACGGTGCGGGGGCTGTGGTAGTGGACGTTGGAGCGGTAGTAGCGCCTGCGGTAGACGTTGTGGTGGTAGGTGGCGTGGTTGTCCTCGATGGAGATGGCCAGCGAGGGGTCGAGGTTGAGGAGGCCGGGGCTGAGGCGCTCGGGGTGCGAGACAGGCTCCTTGAGATCGGCGGCCGAGGCCGAGGCGGCGAGCATCGTCAGCGCTCCCGCGATCGAGAGGAGGAGCTTGGTTGAGGGCTGGGTGGTCTTCATGACGGGCCTCCGTGGCGCGTGGTGCGCGCGGCTTCGTAATCATCTGCGCGTCAGGTCTGGCTCTTTCCTGCGCGCTTGTGGTTCATGCGATACAGTGTATCAGGCGGCGGTGTTTCGATGCGCCGCTCGGGTAAGGATCCAACAGCAAGAGAACGCGCTGCGGGGCTGAGGGATCTCTCCTGGCTCGATTTTCCTTCTTGACCTCCTTCTGGGCGCCCCCTAAACCAGTCAGCGCGCCGGGGGGGAGGGAGTCCGGGCCTCGGCGGTCGCGCCCTGGGTGCGTGGGTGCGGTGCGTGGGTCGTCCACGCGGCGAGCGATCGGCGAGAGCAAGTTTCCTGCCAGAGGCGAGTGATGCTCGACCACTTCAAGTTTGGCCTGATGTTGTTGTGGTCGCCTCGCGGGACGTGGCGGTTGATCAACGAGGCTCCCTATTCGCCGCTCTGGCTGGCGTTCTACACGCTGATCCTGTCGACGGGGATGTTCTTCTTCCGGTCGACGGGAGGGGTGTTGCTGGGCATGGATTTCCCCTGGTTTGCGCTTGAGGGGTTTTTGTTCACGTTGATCTGCGTGGGGGTGGGGCTGACGATCGGGCTCTTGTTGATACCGTGCGCGCGCTTCGCGCGAAAGCCGGTCAACGACGGTCACGCGATGAAGCTGGCGCTGTTCAGCGCGACGCCGATGTGGCTGGTGGGGGTCTTCCAGATCGTGCCGCTGGGGTTCGTGCGGACGGCCGCGCTGCTGTTGTCGCTGGCCCATTGTTGCTACCTGCTCTTTCGGGGGTTGCCGGAGGTCTTCGGGACCGAGCCGGTGCACACGCTGTGGTTGTCGCTGGCGGCCTCGGCGGTGTGGGTGCTGGGGTTGTCGATCTTCACGCAGGTCTTCCTCGGGGTGGCCTTCGCGCTTTGAAGGGCCTTCGTGGTCCATCAACGCACCTTCAGGCGATCACTTACATCTTGTTCTGCAGGGGGGTGTTCTTCCCTGAGGGCAGCGGTGTTGATGAGGCGGCCTGGGATTTGCTGGAGTGAGCAGTTGGGAATGGAGTGTCGGCGGCCGTCGCTTGTGTGGAGCGGTGACCGGAGAGGGTGTTGAGGCAACAGGAGCTTTGAGGGGATGAACAACAAGGGTCTGGTTGAGACGCTGATGGGGCTGCCGCTCTTTGAGGCGGAGTGGGTGCTGTGGCTGTTGATCGTGCTGTCGCTGGTCTCGGTGGCGTTGATGATCGAGCGGGTGATCTTCTACTTCGGCCATCGGGTGGACGTGGGAGAGGTGCGGGCCCGGCTGGCGACGATGCTGGAGAAGGGCGATTACGAGTCGGCGGCGAAGTACCTCCAGGGCATCGACAGCATGGAGACGAACGTGGTGCTCTTCGGCTTGAAGGAGCACGCCAAGGGTCCTGAGTCGGTCGAGGATCTGATGGCGGGGGCCTTGAGCCGTGAGAAGCTGCGCTACGAGCGGATGTTGACCTTCATGGGGACGATCGGGTCGAACGCGCCCTTCATCGGGCTCTTCGGGACGGTGCTTGGAATCATCAAGGCCTTCGCGGATTTGGCGGGGAACATCGCGGAGGCCAGCAGCGCGGTGATGGGGGGCATCTCGGAGGCGCTCATTGCGACGGCGGTAGGGTTGATCGTGGCGATCCCGGCGGTCATCGCGCACAACGCCTTCAGGGCTCGGGTCAAGACCTCGGTGGCGAGCACGGACTTGCTGGCCAGGACCTTGCTGGCGCAGCTCAAGAGCGAGGACCCGGCCACGATGATCGGCCGCAGTTCCAGGGAGCAAGGCTGATGGCGGGGATGCGCAGCGGCGGCGATGACGACGACATCATCTCCGACATCAACGTGACGCCCTTCGTGGACGTCGTGCTGGTGTTGTTGATCATCTTCATGGTGACCAGCGCGGCGATCGTGCGGGCGTCGATCGAGGTGGAGCTGCCCAAGGCGGCCAGCGGGGGGCAGGCGGTCGAGACGACGCTCAACATCGTGATCACGAAGGAGGGCGAGCTGAAGCTCAACGGCCTGGACGTGACGGAGGAGAAGATCGTGGCCTACATCGAGTCGAAGATCGAGGCCGACCCGAAGATGCAGGCGGTCATCGCCGCGGACAAGGGGGTTGAATACGGCCGGGTGGTTCGTATCATCGACGTGGTCAAGACGAGCGGGGTTCGCAGCTTCGCGTTGAACATCGAGCGCGACATTCAAAGGAAGCCATGAGGGAGCGAGGCTCATCAGAGGCGGTGGGGGATCGGGCGTCGGGGTACAAGGCGCGGCGCGCTCGGGCTCGGATGGCGCATCGGGCCATGCTTGAGGCGCGGACGGCCAGGCCGGTCTCCGAGGCGCTCCGTCGGCACGATCCGCTGGCGAAGGGCGACGATCTGGGCTGGATGAAGGTGCTGGTCGTCGCGCTCCTGTGTTTCGGCGCCGTCGCGTTGCATATCATTGTTATTGTTGTGTTTTTTGGGCTGAGCGGGCTCTTTACTGGCGAGGCGCTGGCGGACGAGCCGCGCAAGCTCCAGGTGGAGATCGTCGAGCCGCCGGAGCCGCCGCCGGAGCCCGAGATCAAGGTGGAGGAGCCGGAGGCGCCCAAGGAGCCTGAGGTGCCTGAGGAGCCCGAGGAGCCCGAGGAGCCGAAGATCAAGCCCAAGGCGCCGCCGCCCGACCCCATCGACAAGCCCAAGGAGCCGCCGAAGGAGGAGCCGCCGCCTGAGCCCGTGAGGCGCCGTGTGGGGGTCAACCTGGAGTCGACGGTCGAGGGTGGAGACGGCCCCTCGTTCAACGCGGGCAACACGCGGATGGGCGAGACGGACCTGAAGGCCAACGACCCGAAGGATGTCGAGAAGATCCCGCCGGGGGACACGGGGGGGACGCCAGGGGCGAAGTCGGGTGAGCAGCCCACGGGCAATACGGTGGCGCGGCGCTTGCCGGGATCGAGCTACACGAAGGCGGGCTTGAGCGGCGGGCAGGTGATCCCGGTGTACCCGAACGGGCTCAAGCGCCGCAACATCGAGGGCGACGTCAAGTTGATGGTGACGATAGGCTTGTCGGGAGAGGTGACGGACGTGAAGGTGCTCAAGGGTTCGGGGCATGCCGAGATGGACACGGCGGCCATCAGCGCGGCGAGGCAGCAGCGATGGACGCCGGCCCGCAAGGACGGCGAGCCCGTGGTGACGACGCAGAGTTATACGGTGCGCTTCCGCATCAAGGATCAGTAGGGCCTTCGAGGCGTTCAGGGGGTGGTGGCGTGAGCGAGTCGCGGTGGGGGCGTGCGCTGGTGGGGGTGATGGTGGTGGCGGGGCTGGGCGCGGCCTGTGGCGCCGAGTTCGATCCCTACTTCCAGGTCAAGGCGCTGCGCGTGATGGCCATCGGCGCCGACAAACCCTCGGTGGGGCCGGGCGAGCAGACGACGCTGGAGCCCTTCGTCTTCGAGCCGGGGGGGGCGCCCTTGACCTACAAGTGGTCGTGGTGTCCTTTCTCGACGGGATCGACGACGGGCTACGCGTGCGCGGTGGAGGAGGAGGATCTGGCGGGGCTGGGGCTGCCCTCCTTTGATCTGGGGACGGGGCCGACGGCGGTCTTTGCCTACCCGGATCCGCCCCAGATCGTGCCGCTGGTCTGCGAGCAGCTCACCCAGGGGGAGCTGCCGGATTTCTTCTCGGCGCCGGATTGCGAGCGCGGTATCCCCATCCTCATCCGTGTGGAGATCACCGGCGCGGGCCAGACCTTGACGGCGGTGCGGGAGCTGGAGCTGCTCGTCGGCCCCGAGGTGGTCCCGAACCTCAACCCGAGCGTCGGGCCGATGCGGGCCATCCCGATCGGGGGCACGGAGGCCGACGCGATCGAGCTCGGCGAGGATGTCCCGGCGGTGCTGGAGCGGGACACCGATTATGCGATCCTGATGGACATCCCGGCGGACTCCTCGGAGACCTTCCTGCGCGTGCAGGCCGGCGCCCCGCCCAAGGAGAGCCCGGAGATCCTCGTGGTGTCGTGGTTCGTCGAGGAGGGCGATCTGGAGAACGAGCGGACGGGCTTCATCGACGGGGAGTCGACGCTCTTTGACGCGGGCCGCAATGTGTGGCGGACGCCGACGATCGATGCGCTGGCGTCGTCGGAGACGCGCCTCTTCGCGGTCCTGCGGGATGAGCGCGGCGGTGTGGACTGGCTTGAGCGACGGATCGTCCTCGTCCCTCAGACGCCTTGACGGTCGCCCGGGCTCGCCGCTCCCCAATCCTTGCTGCCTCCCCACCCTTCATTTTCCTCGGCTCCCTGCTCCCGTGAGCGGCGCCGACGCCTGCAGCGACACCATGCGGGTCGCGCCTCTCTCACTTCGCTCTTGCGGGTCGAGCCGCTCCTGCGGGTCGCGCTGCCCCTGCGGGTCGAGCCGCCCTTGCGGGCGCTCCATGGGCTTCCGTGCCTCTCTTTTTGAGCCTTCAAGGTCAGAGTACTGAACACGATTTTTCAAGGGACGGCTTCACCCTGCGCTATCCCTCATGGCGCGTCCAGCCTCGTCTGAGGGCGAGGTCGGAGAGAGAGGCTCGGATCACGTCGGTGGGGTGTTGTTGTCGTGGTGGAGGGTGTCGGTGGTGACTTTGAGGGTGCGGCGGTCGCGGTCGTCGGATTTGGGTGGGGGAAGGAGAGGGAGAGGGTGCGGAGGTTGGCTTCTGGGGAGGAAAAAGTTTGACCGGCGTTGTTTCGTTCAGTAAAGTCTCTTTTGTTCAGGCTGTATGGGAGTGCAGCCCTTCACCCCAGCGAGAGGCGCATCAGGATGGCAACTTTGAACACCCTCAAGATCATGGCTCAGGGGCAGGGGAGGAGAGCGGAGGAGGAGCGTGGGGGCGCGGTGGTGTCCGCGTTCTGCGCGGTGGAGTATCCGGAGGTGGTCGAGGTCAACGATCGCCTCGGCGCGATCCTGCGGCGCTCAAGGGCGCGGCAGGTGCACCACCACGGCTGCCCGCCGGATCTGTCGCACGGGCCGAGGGAGCTCGGGGAGGTCTACGACGTGGTCGGTGCGCAGGAGGCCGAGTCTGTCGTGGTCTTCGGGGCGCTCGGGCTCGGTGAGGGGCTGTCGCTCTTGACGCTGGGGCGATGGAGGGAGGGTTTCTTCGACATCGTCCAGTGCTTCTCGCGCCAGGGAGAGGCGATGGCGGCGGAGGCGGAGCTTGCGGTGCAGGATTTGATCGAGGGGTGCGGGGCGGCTCTTGGGGTGGTGGCCAGCGACTTGAGGGCGTTGGGCGCGGCGATGGAGTCGATGGGGATGGATGAGGTCGCCGGGGAGCTGCTGTCCAGCCCGATGTTGCCGGTCGCGCTCAACCGAGATGATCTGCTGGCTCGAGAGGGCAGCGTGCTTGGGCTGGTGCGCGAGGACATGCTCTCGGCGCGCGCGCTGGAGGCGCTGGGCGCGGGTGCGGCCTCGGGGGCTGACCCGAAGGGCTTGCAGCGGGTTCTGGAGGCCGGTCGCGTCGACGTGATCACGGCGATGGCGCTCTTTACCGAGCGTCGGGCGCTGGCTTTCTCCTGAGCGTCGCGGTCCCCTCCTGGCGCCGCCCCACGCTCCTCGCACCGCCCCCCCTCCGTGGGGACGGGCTCGTCGGGTGGGTCTTGGATGCGCGGTGAGGGCTGCGACCTGTCGGTCGCAGGCCAGCGCACGGCCCAGGTCGACACCTGGGGCAGTGAAAAATCCAATCCACCGGCCCACTTCGACACGGTGATCCGCCCGTGCGATCCGCTCGCACCCGTCCGCTGGCCTGCGACCGACAGGTCGCAGCCCGCCCGCGCATCCAAGCCCCACCCGACGAGCCCGTCCCGAAGGGCGGTGCGAGGAGCGTGGGGCGCTCGGCGAGCGTCGAAGGGGCCTTCAGCCTTCCCTGAGCCAACCTGGGCGTGGTGAAGAGTTGGGCTGCGGGTCGGTTCACAACCCCGATCAACTGCTTCATAATATCCCCCTTGCGGTGAAGGGCCGCAGCTCCTTGAGCAGCCTGGAGGCCGTGTGTATGGGGAAGCAGGGCGCGGACGCGGTGATAGACGTCGTCATGCCGGCGCTGAATGAAGAGGGTGCCATCGGTCGGGTGCTCGCCGACATCCCGTGGGGGATGGTGCGGCGTGTGGTCGTGGCCGACAACGGCTCGACGGACGGGACCGCGAGGGTGGCCAGGGAGGGAGGCGCCGAGGTGGTTGCTGCGCCCCGGCGAGGTTATGGATCGGCGTGTCTGGCGGCGCTGGCCCACATCCGGAGCGATCCGCCGGACATCGTGGTGTTCCTGGACGCCGATTACAGCGATCACCCGCAGGAGCTGCCCGAGGTCGCTGGCCCCATCCTGAGTGGCGAGAAGGACATGGTCATCGGGAGCCGGCTCAGGGGTCGGCATGAGCCCGGCGCGCTGATGCCGGTGGCCGTGTTTGGCAACTGGCTCTCGTGCACGCTCATCCGGTGGATCTATGGGGTGGAGTTTACGGATCTGGGGCCCTTCAGGGCGATCCGCTGGTCGTCGCTGGAGTTGCTCAAGATGAAGGACCCGAACTTCGGCTGGACGGTCGAGATGCAGGTCAAGGCGGCCAAGGCGGGGTTGAGGTGCGCGGAGGTGCCGGTCAGCTATCGGAAGCGGGTGGGGGTCAGCAAGATATCGGGGACGGTCAAGGGGTCGTTCCTGGCCGGGGAGAAGATCCTGGTGACGATCTTCCGCGAGGCGATGACGAAGGAGATTCTCTAGATGGCGCGCGCAGATCTGCTCATCATGTTCGCCAAGGCGCCGGTGGCCGGTCGGGTCAAGACTCGCCTGCAGCCGACCTTCACGCCGGCGCAGTCCGCGTCTCTTCACGCCGCCTTCCTCCTGGATCTGTCCGAGCGGCTGCTGGCTGGCGGCGACCGCTGGGACGGGTGGCTGTCGCTGGCCGGGGAGGAGAACGCCGTGATCGCCGAGATCCGAGGGTTCGGGGTCGAGGTCGTGGAGCAGGCCGGCGGGGGGCTCGGGGATCGCATGGCCGCCGCCATCGAGGCTGGGCTGGCGGCGGGCTATGAGACCGTCACGCTCATCGGCAGCGACGCCCCGACCTTGCCCGAGGCGCTGGTGGCCGAGTGCATCGGGAACTTGAAGGGCGGAGGTGCGGATGATCCGGGCTCCGTCGACCGGGTCGTGTCCTTCGTCCCGAGCTTCGACGGGGGCTTTGCGGCGATCAGCGCGCGCTCGCCGCTGCCCGCGCTGCGGGGGGCGATCCCGTGGTCCACGGCGGAGACGCTGGCTGCGACGATCCGCGCTCTGGAGGGAGACAATAAGTTGTCCGCGCTGACAGCCTTCTGGTACGATGTGGATGAGGCAGCAGATGTAACTTTCCTCACGCGTCACCTTCTGGGAGCCCTCGGCATGAGGGCCGGTTCGATCGCGCCGCGGACCGCGGCGTGGCTGATCGAGCAAGGCGTCACCGGGGAAGGACTGGTCTGAGCCCTCCCACATTGGATACTCGCCGGTGGCTGATGCCACCCAATCAGGGACTTGGAAGTGGAAAACTACGCCAGGAATTTCAAGGCAGGTGACGTGCTCTTTCACGAGGGCGACCCCGGCACTGAGGTCTTTGTCGTCCAGACCGGCCGGATCAGGCTCATCAAGCGGGTCTTTCGCCACGACGTCGTCGTCGAGGACCTCTCCAAGGGCGACTTCTGCGGCGAGCTCTCCCTCGTGATGAAGACCACCAGGCCGACCTCGGCGGTGGTCCTGGAGGACGCCAGCCTGCTGGTCATCCCCGCCGAGCAGTTTGAGTCCATGATCGACAGCAGCCCGGCCATCTCCTTGCAAATGCTCAAGAAGATGGCAACGCGCATCACGCGAGCCCAGTTCAGGTTGAGCAACTTCGCCCTGCGGAGGCCCATGGCGCGGCTGCTCCACCAGCTGCGGGCTGAGTGGAAGGTCGCCAACCTCCAGGGCGCCGACGGCATCCCGTTGATCCCCGACGATCTGGCCGAGGTGCTCGGCATCGAGCCCTCCGAGACCGAGGACATCCTGCGCAAGGCCATTCAGGATCGCCTCATCGACATCGACGAGACAGGGACCTTCTCGATCCGGAACCCCGAGGCCTATGACCGGCTCCTGTCCTACCTGGAGCTGCGCGACCGCTTTGAGTTCCTCGACACCTGATCCCCCCCTCGACCTCGATCTCTACAAGCTCCTGATCGAGCACCTCTTCGCCCAGAACCAGTTCTCCATCAAGCTCGGCCTCGATCGCGTCCGCCGCGCGCTCTCCGCCCTCGGCCCCGAGTCCAGGCGCCCGCCCTGCGTCCTCATCGCCGGGACCAACGGCAAGGGCACCGTGTCCTGCCTCTTGAGCCGCCTGCTGGCCGCCGCCGGGCTGCGCGTCGGCCTCTACACCTCCCCCCACCTCGTCGATCTGAACGAGCGCTTCCGCGTCGACGGCCGCCCCGTCTCCCGGGCCGCGGTCCTCGACGTCGCCCTCCCCCTCATGGCCTGTTTTGCGGGCGCCGACAACCTCCCCGATGCCCTCAAGGCCGGCCTCCCCCTCGCCAGCGCCGCAGGCTGGCAGGCCGCCGACTCCCCCGTGGCCGATCAGGGCGAGGCGCTGACCTTCTTCGAGTTGACCACGCTGATGGCGGTCCTCCTCTTTGAGCGCCACCACGTCGATGTCTGCGTCATGGAGGTCGGCCTCGGCGGTCGCCTCGACGCCACCAACGCCCTCGATCCCATCCTGAGCGTCATCACCTCGGTGGATCTCGACCACCAGCAATACCTCGGCGACACGGTCGCCCTCATCGCCGCCGAAAAAGCCGCCATCATGCGACCCGGCCGCCTCGCCATCGCCTCGCCTCAAAAGCACCCCGACGCCAGATCCGTCATCGAGGCCCACGCCCAGGCGACGGGCGCCCACCTGCGCTGGTCCACGCCCCTGCCCGACGAGGCTCTCCCGGTCTGGCTGCGCGGCGCCTTCGCCGACAACGCCGCCACCGCCGTCGCCGCCTTCGAAGCCTGTCGAGCGCCAGAGGGCTGTTGGCCCGACGGCCTGCGCGAGGTCGACGTCGCCGACGTCCTTGCCTCGACGCGGTGGCCCGGCCGCAGAGACACCCTTCAGATCGACGCGGGGATCTGGGCCGGCCCCTGGCTCTTTGACGTCGCCCACAACCCCGCCGGCATGGACAGCCTGGCCGACTTCCTGGCAGAGCGCGGCGCCCCCGAGGTCGGCGTCGTGGGGCTGATGTCGGACAAGGACGTCGAAGGGGTCTGCGCGAGGCTCGCGCGCCTGCCCGTGCGCTGGATCACCACCCGCGCCGGGACCCCCCGCGCGCTCCCGGCCGAGGCGCTCGCCAACGCGCTGCGCGCGGCCGGCGCTGATGTGGCGGGGTCGGATGAGTCGGTGAGGGGGGCCTTGCTCAAGGCGCGGGCGCTGACGCAGCGGGAGGTGCTCGTCTGCGGGAGCGTCTACCTGCTCGGGGAGGTGCTGGAGGCGCTGGAGGTGTCGGAGGGCTTCTTCGGGCTGGAGGTCTGAGGCGGGTCAACCGCCGCCTGTCGGGCGCGTCGCAGGCAGGCTCTTGAGCCGCTCTCAGGGCTCAAGGGGGGTCATGTCCTCCATGGGGGGAGGGGTGTCTCCCATGTCGCCGAGGCCGCCCATGAAGGCCTGGAAGGCGTAGTAGACCAGGACGCCGACGCCGCCGAGGATCGTGACGGGGTGCGTGACGAGGTCCATCGAGAGGTCATAGACGAGCATGTCGCCCTGGATGACGGGCGTGACCTGGGCCGAGAAGGCGCCTGAGACGTGGTAGGCGTAGATCATGACGATATCCTTGAGGGGGTCGCTGCTCTCCGGGTCGTTCATGTCCTTGGCCAGCGTTGTGCGGAACTCATCGATCATCTCCTTGATCTTGATGTTCTTGCTCTCAAGGGATTGGGGAGAGCCCTGGATGGCGACGACGAGGCGATCGGAGAGGGAGACGCCGAGGCCGCCGGTCTCCTCGGCCAGACCCATGGGGACCTCGGCGAGCAGCGCGTCGTCGACGCCGCTGAGGGTGGAGGCGAAGACGAGGTCGCCGTTCCCGATGCGGTCGAGGAGGCGCTGGAGCGTGGGGTTGTCCTCGGAGGATGCCAGCGAAGGGGCCTCGCCCTTCTTGACGCGGGCCAGGATCTCGACGGCTTCGGTGTTGGCGCAGACGGCCAGGAGGCCGCCGTCGAGCTGGACCAGGTAGATGTCCAGCGCGGCGTTGTGGAAGGCGCTCAAGCCCGCGATGGTCTGCTTCGTGTCCGGGGAGGGCTGGCCGACGTCGCCGGAGAGGAAGGCGACGGCGAACTCCTCGTCGGACCCGAGGAGGGCGATCCAGTCGAGCTTCGTCAGATCGAGGCCGAAGCTCTTGATCAGGCTCTCCTGGAGGTCCTTCATCATGGCCTTGTGGTCCCAGTTCTTGTCGAGGAGGCCGAAGGCGGTCACGAGGTGCTCGTCGAACATCCGACGCGTGTCGAGGGTGATGATGGAGGCCGCGTCGGCGGGGACGAGGGGCGCGACCCTTTCGTAGATCTCCTTGGAGTCCGGGTACTTGACGGCGGTCAGCGAGGCGAGGTCGGTGGGGCAGGGTTCGGCGGTCGCGCAGGCGCACAGGGCGGCGCAAGAGAGCGCGATGAGGGCGATCTTGAGGTTGTTCATGGGCTCCGTGCGTGTTGAGATCAGCGTTTGATCGTTGGGCGGAGGGGGTTCTATACGATGATCGCGGCCTCGTCCACCTCGTTGCCGAGAAAGCGGGCCAGGGCGCTGGCGAGCGCGAGGGCCCTGTCTCGGTCGGGGAGATCGTCGACGTGGATGGGGCGCTCGAAGCCGTAGAGGTGGAGGGTGACGCGGTAACGTCGGCCCCTGGGCAGGGGGTCGAGGCAGACGCGCGAGCGCCGGGCGTGGGTGGCGATGGCGTGGGCGACCTTCAGAGTCTCGCCCTCGCGCTCAAGGTGGAGGGAGCGGCGGCCGAGGCTGCGCGAGAGCGCGGGGACCCAGACGACCATGCCGAGGACGGGGGCGGCCAAGGTCAGCGTGAACCAACCGGAGGAGGGTGGGACGTCGAGCCACCCGAGGAGGGGCAGGGCGAGCGGATACCACAGGAAGGTCGCGGCGATGGCGGGCAGAAAGCGGCGCAGGCGCGCGGTCAGGGGCCACGAGATGGTCAGGGTGTGGTCCGTGACCTGGATCGAGGTGCGGCCGGTCATCAAGGATCTCCGAGGTCAGAAGGAGAGGCCGAGCTGCACGTGCAGCAGGCGGAGGGTGGGGCGGAGCGCGCTGTCGAGCTCGGAGAGGATCGCGTCGCGCTGTGGGGCGGCCTGGCTGCCGCTGAGGTCGTCGATCTGGAGGGACTGGGTGTGGACGGGGATGAAGAGGCTGAACCACTCGACGCTGACGGTCAGGGTGTCGTCCTGCCACTGGTTGCCGATGCCGAAGCGAGGGCCGATGTCGGTCAGGCGAACGCCGACGGTGCCGCCGTCGTTGAAGGGGCTGCTGTCGTCAAACTGGAACTGCCCGAAGGTCTGCTGGAAGCCGCCCCCGGCGGTGAAGTAGAGGCTCCCCTCGGAGAAGGCCTTGAAGTGGGCGCCGGTGTAGAAGCCGATCTGGCCGGTGAGCGGGGGGATGAAGAGGGAGGCCGAGGCGTCGGTGGTGAGCTCCAGGATGACCTCGGGGGAGAGGTAGAAGCCGAGGGTCGCGCTGCCCCCGATGCCGATGATGCCGCGCTCGAAGATGCCCCCCAGGAGTTCAAGCTCCTTGTCCTGGCGCATCTCCAGTTCGGTCGGGGGAGGCATGAGGGTGGAGGGTTCAGGGAAGCCCTGGGGGCTCAGGGCGACGCGGATGGGGCTCGGGTGCAGGGTGTACCAGCTCTCCAGGACGCCGTCGATGAGCAAGGCCAGGATGCCGCCGAACATGAGATCGGGGGCGATCCACCACAGGTTGACCTCGCGCTGAAGGGTGAGGTCGAAGGTTTGAAAGCCGGGCCTGGTGATGGCCAGCTGAACGGGGGCCCTGGTGGACAGCTCAAGCGCGCAGGGTGTCTTGCAAGCGGGTCGGCCGTCGATGAGGACCTCGGCCTGCGGGGGGTCGGATGAGAATTTGACGGTCTCGGTGGTGCCGTTGAAGACCGTGGCGCAGCCGGAGAGGAGCAGGGCGGCGGCAATGGCGATGAAGATCGTGAGTCTATTCATGGGCTTGGGTCGTCGTGTTTGCGGTCGCCGTCTCTCCTGTGGTGGGTGATCCTAGCACGTCGTCGGGCGAGCGCCAACGGCGGCGATGCTGGTCGGGGGAACGCTTGAAGTGGGGGAGGAGGTGGATCGCATACTCCACCCCCTGTCCCCCTCCTCGCTTCGCAAGGCTGTCTCTTGGTCACATCTCATCGGAGCCCGTCGTGGTGGGGGTTGTTGTTGTTGAGAGGTTGTTGGGAGGATGATTGTTCTGTGTCACGGCCAGTGCCATCTGGT
>SYOX01000203.1 GCA_005804885.1 Pseudomonadota bacterium | reverse complement strand
TCGCCGACACCCTCCAGCGAGCCCGGGCCTTCTGGCAAGCTGACCCTGTCCTCCGACACCCCCGTCTGCGCCTGCGCCGCCGCGACCGCGAGGACCGCGGCCAGCGCGCTCAAGGTTGCCACAAGGGGCTGACACCAACGACCTCGGCTTGAAGTCTTCATGTTCGTCACCTGGCTTTCCCAATGAGGCGGGATTTTGGTTTCATCTTGAAGTTGGGCTTGGATCGGGGCTTTCGGTGCGTCAGGACGTCGCCGTCTGCGTTGGTCGAGAAGCCGCCCACGTCACCGGCGTTGGAGTCAGGGCCCGTGAGGCTGGCCAGCTCGCCAGCGTCGAAGATCGTCTCGGGGGCCTTGCCCATCATCCGCGTGAGCCTGTTGATCCCGAACTTGCGAAAGAGCGCCTTGCTCAAGCCGTTCGTGTGGGCCTTCTTGATGGCCCAGAGCTTCGCGCCGACCACCGCGGTCGCACCGATGAGCCCCAGGACGCCGAGCGCCACGCCGCCGGTGGCCACCGTCGCGACGCCGATGGCCACCGAGATGGCGAATATCGTCAGCGCGGAGGCCACGCGCCTGCTGGTGAGCTTGCTCTGTTCGCTGGCATTCCGGGTCGCCGAGGACGTGAGCTCCTGGACCGTGCCGGTTGCGATGTCCACGGCGGCGCCCACCAGCCCCGACGTGGCGCCAAAGGCCGCCCCGACGCCGCCCTGGATCAGCCCGCCGATGAGGGCCGAGCCCGCGCTGGACCACAGATCTGCGCCCTGGATGCGGGACTCCTGAAAGTAGTCCTTCGCCCCGGCGGTGAACCCGACGACGCCGCCCACGATCGCCCCGGTGACGTGGTTGACCGCGTCTGCCAGCAGGTCGACGACCCGACCATCCCCATCCCGGCTCGACGTCGGGTTGTTGATCATGGCGACATAGGCGCCGGTCTCCTCGGCCACGAACTGGATGTCCGGCCCCCCGAGCGCCTTGAAGGCCGGGTCCGGCGAGAGCCAGCGCCCCAGCCACGGGTCGAGGTGCCGCGCGCCGTAGTCGATCGTCCCGATCTCCTTGTCGCGCGCCTTGTTGGCGTAGCCATGATCGCCCACCGACCCCCACGCGCCGCGCTCCTGCCCAAAGGGGTGGTAGATCGCGCCGCCGATGGCCTCCCCCGCTGAGTTCGTCGCCAGCGCCACCCCCGTCTGGTCGTTGTGGAAGAAGGTCACCTCGCCCTCCTGTGTCAGCAGCCGCGCCACGGCCGCCTCCAGCAAGGCCGAGGGCGCCGAGGGCCGCTCGCCGTCCAGCTCCACGTCCACCAGCCCCGCGCTGGCCGCGTGCGAGACCCACGCGTCGGCGACCGTAATCTCGACGTCGGGGTCAGGGACGAGGGACTGACCCTCCCTGGACAGCGGCGCCAGATCCGAGAGCACCAGCGGCGCCAGCGTCAGCGTGTCGATCCGCGCCAGGCGGCGCGGACCATCGACGATGTGGATCGAGGCCACCCCGTCGCGGATCTCGAAGTCATCGGACACCATCCAGTCCGTCCGCCCGTCGTGCTCCTTGAGGATGCGCTCCAGGCCCACGCCGTAGGTGTTGCGCAGGAGCTCTCGCCCGCCCTCGGTGACGGCCTCAAGGCGCCCGAAGGCGTCCCAGGTCAGCGCCTGCCCGCCGCGCTGCACCATCTGGCCGGCCCCGTCGTAGACCATCCCCATCGCGCCCGCGCGGGTGACGGCGTGCGGCTGGGCGCCGCCGTAGGCGTAGCGCCCGACGTGCGCCGCGCTCTGCTCGCCTCGGCTCGACACCTTGCTGACGATGTTGTCGATGTCGTCGACCTCCATCGCCAGCAGCTCATCGAAGCCCTCGCGGCCCGGATCCAGGTGCGCCTCGACCAGCCGACCGAGCGGATCGTAGCGGTAGCGCGCCTCGGCGGAGACCCCCGCCGGCCCCGGCAGATTGTCCTGGACCTCCAGCACGTTGCCCACCTTGTCGTAGCCGTAACCCCGCCGCATCAGGTCCGCGCCGCCGGGCCCCGACGTGACCTGCTCGGAGAGCCGCAGGCGGCCGTCGTAGCGCCTCGCCTCGCGGACCCCGTTGGCGTAGCGGATCTCCTCAAGGAGCCCGTTGTCGCCGTAGACGAAGGCGTCGATGACGCCGGAGATGGCCGTCAGCCGCACGTTGTCCCAGGTGTAGTCGATGGACGTGTTGTCGGGGAAGGTGCGCCGGGTGACGCGGTCCAGGTTGTCGTAATCATAGAGGAATTCGAAGGTCCGCTGGCGCACCGTCACGCCCTCGAAGACCATCTGCTGGCGGGCGTTGTAGCCGTACCACTCCGCGCCGCGCCCCTGCCCGTCCGGGAAGGTGGCCTCGACGATCTTGTGGGCGGTGTTCGTGCATCGCTCGGCGGGGCAATCTCTGGGGAAGTCGTAGCGGTGCTCGATCCGGGTCCCCTCGGGATCGGCGGCGTCCCAGCGGGCGGTCAGGCGCCCCATCCCGTCGTAGGAGCGGCCGATCACTCGGCCGGCGCCGTCGACCTCCTCGATCACCTGACCGTTGGCGTCCAGCGTCAGCCGCGTCTGCCCTCGGTCGGGGTCCTGGATGTGGACGAGGCGGCCGGCCTCGTCGTAGGTCTGGATCTTCTCGTTGCCCTGGGGGTCGAGGGTGCCTCGGAAGTTGCCGAGCGCGTCGTAGGTCATCTCCGTGAGGATGGCCTCGGTGGGGGTGGTGAAGCGGGCCAGCCCGACGATGCGCCCGAGGCCGTCGTAGTCGTGGCGCGTCGGGGTGTCGAAGTGAGGGCTGGAGGGGTCGTTGTCCTCCATGTCGAAGTGGAGCGTGGTGGTCGGGCCGTGGACGTAGCGCTCGGAGGCGGCGCCCTCGCGGGTGACCCAGGTGTGGCGCAGATCGCGGCCCAGGGCGTCGTAGGAGACCTCGCGGTAGCCGGTCCCCTCGGGCGGCGCAGCGGCGCAGTCGCCGCTGGGGCTGACGTGGGCGGTGTAGAGGCGCCGGACGCTCCCGTTGGCGTTGAAGACGGTGTAATGGCTGACCAGCCAGCGATCGTCGTCGAGCTGGGTGCGCTCCTGGATCTTGCGGCCCTTGCCGTCAAAGCAGCGGATCGAGATCTTGTCCAGGGCGCCGCGCCCGTGCTCGACGCGGCTGGCGAAGACCACCCGGCTGATGGGGGAGGCCAGCTCGTAGGTCAGGCGCTCGGAGGGATCGCCGGTGTCGTCCCCGGCGAGGAAGCGCTCGGAGAAGCGCCCGAAGTTGTCGTAGAGGACGGCCTCGAAGGTCTCGGGCGTGGTGGGCCGGTCGGCCTGGATGACGACCCAGTTGGAGACGAGGGAGGGCTTGTTCCACAGGAGATCGTGATCGATGCGCTGCCGCAGGCTGTAAGGCGCGCCCTGATCGTCGAGGAGGTGCTGCTCGGCCTGGATGGGGTTGAGGCCGAGCAGATCCCAGGTCATGGCGCGGCGCTCGGTCTGGAGCTGGGCGGGGTCGCCCTTGGGGTTGAGCTCGTCGAGCACGTTGCCGTGCCTGTCGCGGCGAAAGCGCAGCGTCTGGATGACGCCGCCCTGATCGTCGACGCGCTGGGACACCCGCGTCAGCGCGCCGTGGGAGAGCTGGCCCAGGGGCAGGCCCTCGAAGGCGTCTCCGTCGTAGTAGAAGGTCCGCTCGGCGAAGAGATCATCGAGGCTCCCGCCGTGGTTGCGGACGCGAGAGGGCGCGCCGAGGATCCAGCGGCCGCCGGTGTTGTCGGGGTGGACGTACTCGGTCTCGCTGAACTGCTCGTCGCCGAGGCATTGGGGGCCGCAGGCTCTGCCCTGGATCGACGGGTCCCGCTGGCAGGGCTCGCATCCCTCGCCGCCGATGTCGGTCAGGCCGAGCAGCGCCTCGCGGGTGACATTGCCGAAGCCGTCGTAGGTGAACTGCGCCGTGGCCGTGGCCCAGAGCGAGGCGGGGTTGTCCTCGACGGCCACGGTCTCGCTCCGGGTCATGCAGACGAAGCGTATCGGGAAGCTCAGAGACGGCTCGGGGGGGAGCCCTTCGAGGGGGCAGTCTTCGAAGAGGCGCCGCTCGATCCGCAGCAGGCGGCCTGCGTCGCCCTCGTGGCTGACCTCCAGCTCCAGCCCGGCGCGATGGGGGCCGCTCCGGCCCTGGTCAAAGCGCAGGCGCTTGACGGAGATCTCGTCGCCGTCGCCGCCGGGCGAGCTGATCGCGACGCGCTCGAAGCCGCGGAAGGCCTTCTCGGCGCCGTCGTAGAAGCCCTCGGTGTACTCGTAGGTCGAGGCGTCGGTCAGGTTGGCGAAGCCCTCGACGGTGCTGATCCGGGTCACGACGCTCACGGCGTGGGGCAGCTTGCTGGACCAGGGGCGGCCGGCCTCGGCGTCGCGGGCGGCCTGCTGGACGCTGGAGCCGTAGGTGATCTCCTGGACGAAGCCGAGGCTGTTGTCGATGTGCGAGAGCAGGTTGGGCTGGACGGAGAACATCTCAAGGAAGGTGACGTCGCCGTTGATCGTGATCCAGACGATGTCGGAGGAGCCATTGCCGTTCATGTCGGCAAAGAGCACGGTGGTGGTGTCGTCGCGCGGGGGCAGCTCGGCGCCGAGCGAGGCGGAGTTCATGGTCACGGGCTGGCCGAAGCCCGCGCCGTTGACGTTGAGGGCGTAGCGGACCTCGTCGGGCAGCACCAGCACCATGTCGCTCAGGCCGTCGTTGTTCAGATCCTCCATCTCGACCTGGAGCAGCTCGGTCGGGCTGAAGGGCAGATCGTCGAGCTCCGACCACCCCGTCCACCGGCCCAGGCCGCGGTTGAGCCGCACCCTCACCTGATCGAAGCTCATCTGGACGAGGTCGAGCAGGCCGTCGCCGTTGAAGTCGCTCATCTGGAGCTGGTCGCTCTCGAAGCCCACCTGGAGCGACTCGATGTCCTCGACGGCCTCGAAGCCCCCCGAGGGGAGGTTGCGGAAGATGCTCGTCTGGTTGTCGCCCCCCTGCCCCGAGCTCTTGAGCACGTCGATGCGCTTGTCGTTGTCGAAGTCAAAGAAGCGGATCGACGCCAGATCGCCGTCTTCGGGGTCCAGATCTGCGCCCAGATCCGGCAGCCCGCCCTCGCCGTCGAAGAGGTTGAAGCGCCGGACCCAGTCCCCGGCCCCCTTGTTCTCCAGCACCTCCCCCGTCCGGGTGTTGATCAGATCCGCGAAGCCGTCCCCGTCGACGTCGAGCACCTGAACGTTGCCGGCGCTGAGCGCGTGCGTGCTGGTCTGCCCCACCTGGGAGCGGATCGGATCGTCAAAATATTGACGCCCGGAGGTCAGGCGGTTGATGAGGAAGCGGTGGGCGCCGCCGACGGGGGTCTCGACGATGTCGGGCAGGGCGTCGCCGTTGATGTCGATGAGGGTGACATTGCCGGAGCGGAAGTTGATCCCGAGGTTGCGCCCCATGGACACGAGGGTCGGCCGCTCGCAGCCCTGGCCCTCGCACAACCCCCCGATCGAGCGGGAGTAGCCAAAGCGGAAGGCGGCCGGGTAGCGCTCCAGGCCCAGGCCGAAGCGCTCGACGCCGGCCAGCCGGCTCGCGCCGCCGGAGAGCTGGGCCGGCTCGTAGCTCAGCGCCCAGCGCCCGATCTCGACGCCGGAGGAGATGACGCGCACGCGGCTCAGGCGGCTCTCAAGGACCTCGGGGAAGCCGCCCTTGAGATCGGCGATGAGGTCGGGGCGGTCCTCGTAGTCGAACTCCACCTTGAAGCGCGGCTGGTCCTCGACGAAGACGTAGCCGATCTGGACCGGGACGGTGGCGGTGCCGAGCTTGCGGTAGCTGTAGCGGATGGCGTGGCCCCACACGTCGACGACCTCGACGAGGTGGTAGCGGAAGACGCCCTCGTCGCCGCCGACGCGGGCCGAGGCGGTCTCGACCCCGCGAGCGTCCGCGCCGTAATGCTCGACCCGGCCGTCGGGCAGCTCGGCGGTCCACCGGCCGCCGTCGCCGCGGCCGCGGTCGTGCCACTTGAAGCGCACGAAGCCGCCCTCGAAGCGCGCTCGGTAGACGGCCGGCTCGGCGCCGCTGATCTGGACGAGCTGCAGGCCGCCGTTGGCGGCGAAGAGATCCGTGTCGTCGTACCTGGGCAGGCCCCGGCTGGTCATGCGCTCGATGAAGGGCGTCGACATGTCCCAGCCGACGCCCAGCAGAGTGTTGCCGCCCCCGGAGTTGTAAGTCAGGCCAACCGCGGGGGTCATCTCAGGGTATCCCTTCGGGAGGTCAACCTGGATTCCGTAGGTCATCGCGCCCATGTTGGCGTTGACGTCGATGTTCTCTCCGAGCCCTTCGAGGCTGCCGGGCCCCTCTGGCAAGCTGACTCTGTCCTCCGACACCCCCGTCTGTGCCTGCGCCAGCCCAGCGATCACCAATGAGGAACACCACACCACCGCGCCCAGGCCCAGGACAACGCGACGGGAGTCATCTTGACGCTTGCCAGCTCTCCTTGCCGCACTCCACACAGACATGATCCCCCCGGAAGCCATCGACTCTTGTGACCACGAAGGCAGCTCACATAAACCTCTAAACGACACCTGATCTTAATTCAAAAGAACCAAACACTATTCATAATGATACATGATGCCTTGGCCATAGTGATCAGTGACCATCCCACGAATCTCCTCTTTAGAATGACCTTTATCCAGGAGCCTCTTCACCTCCTTCCTGAAGTGGGCCTTGGGTTCATAGTCGCCTGCATAGACATCTCTTAGCGTGCTCGCAGCCCTGGTCATCCGCGGCGTACCCGCATGAGGATCACCATATTTATCAAGATATGGACCGACACCCATCTTTTCAATTTTTTTCCTGGTTTCATAATCGCGCACACCTGGAACAACATCAGACACTTCACTAATGTCGGACAATATGGAAGCGGCAGACATAACTGCGGACCCGGCGGTTTCAATGAACATTGCCGACACGACCAGAGCTTCTGACGCCGCGCCCGTGACCCCTGACACGGTTGAAGCCGCTTTGGATAGACTGACTGCCGCACTGACGGCGGCATCAGGTGCCATGGCTCCTGCATCAAGCGCCGCCGTGGACATCGCCCTGCCCATCCTCCTCTTGATGGCGCCACCCTTTTTCCTCGTTGGACTTTTAGACGCCGACTTGCCTGACTTCCCCGATCCTTCAAGCCCCGTCGGGTCGAAGGCGTTGATGAAGTTGCCCGCCACGTAGGCGTAGGCCGTCGTCGACTCACCGAGGCTGTTGATATTGCTTGAGTTTGAGACCTTGAACAGCGGATCGATGCTCAACCATCGTCCGGTGCGGGGGTCGAGGTATCGCCAGTCGAAGTGGAGCAGGCCCGTGGAGCGGTCAATCTCCTGGCCGGTGAAGCCGTACTCGTCGACGTAGCCGAAGCCGTCGGCGCGCTCGGTGCCCAGGGGGTTGAAGTTGCGCTGGCCCAGCACCACCTGCTGGCCGTCGACGAGGCCCGTGGCCAGCGTCAGGCTCCCGAGGTGGTCGTGGTGCAGGAAGGTGACCCCATCGTCCGGCCCCGTCTCCATCAGCAGCCGCCGCACCGACGACCACAGCACAGGACCTGCCTGCTGGCCCTGCCGCTGGCTCAAGAGCGCGTCGGCCGCCCCTATCCTGCCGTCCTCGTCCTTGTCCTCAAAGAGCGTCGTTGCAAGCTCGTCCGACTCGATGCGCGCAACCCGGTGGCGCCCCACCTTGATGTAGAGCGTCGAGATCCCGTCGCGAACTTCAAAGGTCTCCGAAGCGTAAAGCGTGGTGGAGTCACCCTCCACCTTGGCCACCCGGCTCTGGTCGGCCCCGTAGACGAAGCGCGCAACCTCCCCGCCGCCCTCCGAGGCCCTGACCATCCGGTTCATGAAGTCCCACTCGTAACGCTGAGCGCCCCGCGCGATGACATTGCCGGCCTCGTCGTAATCGAGGATGAGGCCGCCGGCCTCGGTCAGCGCGTTGGGCGCGAAGGAGTCGTAGAGCATCTCGCCCACATGCGCCGGGCTGCCCGCCCCCTGCGAGGACCTCACCCCCGTGATGTTGTCCAGCGCGTCGAGCCCGAAGTCGATGACCTCCTCCCCTTCCCCGCCCTCGTCGAAGTGAGAGCGGGTCACCCGCTTCCAGGCGTCGTAATCGTGCCTCGCCCCGAAGGCCGGGCGCCCCGCACCGATGGCCAGATCCTCGATGGAGACGACGTCGCCCGTACGATCATAGCCGTAGATGAGGCCTTGCAGAGGGCCGCCGCTGGCTCCGATGCGCGAGGACTCAAGGCGCACCAGGTCATCGTAGGACATCGTCGTCCTCGTCCCATCCCCGAACTCCATCGAGGCCATCTGGTTGCGCCCGTCGTAGCCAATGGACCGCACAATGTCCTTGATCTCCACCACCCGCGACCCATCGTCCTGCTCCCACTCGACGCGACGCCCTGATGGATAGCGCGCGCTGACGAGCCTATCCATGTTGTCAAACTCCCGCTCAAACTCGAAGGAGATCCCCTGCAAGGTCTGCGCGTTGAAGACCTCCCGCCCCCTCAGATCAAAGCCCATGCGCTTCGTGGCCCGCTGCCCTTCAGGCTCCGGGTAGCTGATCGAGGCGAGCTTCCCCTCGGCATGAGCGCAGCTGGCGCAATCAGCGTCGAAGTCATAGACCCACTCAATGTGGGTGCCCTGCACATCGGCCTCGTCAAAGACCGCCGCGCGCCTGTTCATGCCGTCGTACTCGGTGACGGTGACGACACCCCGCTCATCGGTCTCCCGGATGAGGTTTGAGGCGGCGTCGTACTCGAACAAGGTGTCTCCGGCGCTGTTCGGATCGATCACGCGCACAACACGACCCAGGAGATCATGGCGCTGCTCCTTCTCGTCACCACCGGGGTCCAACACACCAACCATCCGCCCGAGGCCGTCATAGCGCACCTCGATCCTGGACGGCGCCCCCCCCCTTTGGAGGAAGCGATCAAGCGCAATGACGCGACCGAGCCCATCGGTTCGGGTGACGAGCGGGGTGTCAAAGTTCGGGCTCTCCGGATCAGTGTCCTCGGCGTCGAAGTTGAACGTAATCAAGGGCGCGAAGGCCACCCGCGTGACCGACGCCGTACCGTAGATGGCACCGTCCGGATTGGTCGTCTCGATGGTGCGGTAGGCTGCGTCGTAGCGGCTCTTGAGCGAGAGCGTCCCTTCAGGAGCGCGCGTGTCACAGCGCTCAGAGGCGCTCAGATAAGGCTGAAAAACCTCGACGGGTGAGGAGCGGATGTTGAAGCTCTTCAAGCCCGTGACCTGAAAGGAGTCCACCGCCAACCTTGTCCTGGTCTGGAACTCTCGCCCTCGCCCGTCAAAGCATTGAATGCTTGTCAGATCAAAGGGTTGTCCGATCTGAGAGCGCTTGCGCGTGATGACGCGCGAGGCCGGACTCTGGAGATCGTACTCAAAGGCCTCGTCGGGGTTGGCGCTCGTGTTTCCGGGCAAGAATCGGGCGCTCATCCTGGCGAACTCATCGTACTGAAAGGCAAAGCCACGCACAGTTGAGACAACCCGACCGTCGACGACCCTGAGCCACTCGGTGGCTTCGAAGGGCTTGTCAAAGAGGGGCTCGTAGAGCACATCGCGGCGCAGCCGATAGGGCTGGCCCTGCTTGTCCTCAAGCAGCACCTCGGCCCTGACCACCCGCAAGCCCTCCGCGTCGTACTCAAAGACACGCCTGTGGGTCGTCCCGCCGACCTGCCCCAGCGGGTCGAGCACCTCCACCACCTGCCCGTCGGCGTTGAACTTGCTGCGAGAGGCCTCGATGACCTCGCCCGAGCCCACCCTGACCTTCTGCGTGCTCCGGCTCACCTTGCCCTGGTCGAGTTGGCCCAACGGCAAGCCCACGAAGTCCGGCCCGTCGTAATACACCAGCGACTCGCTCACCAGCGCGCTGCCCTCTCGCCCGAAGCTGCGCGACCTGAAGGCCGCCCCCGTGATCCAGCGGTTGTTCGTGTTCGAGGTCGACACGAACTCGGTCTGCTCGAACATCTCGTCCCCGAGGCACTGCGGCCCGCAAGGCGCCCCGAACTGCTCCGGGCTCCTGGCCCCGCAGGGCTCACAGCCCTGGCCCCCGACGCTGACCACGCCGTGCTCGACGGACTGGGTCACGTTGCCGTAACCGTCAAACTCCGACTCCGAGCGCGTCCTGACCCATTGGTCCTCGTCCTGCCCTTCCTTGATGACCGTCTCGCTGGCCCTCTGACAGATGTGCTTGATGGGGAAGGCCAGCCCCTGGGTCAACTCCGCCACCGGGCACTCCTGGAAGGTGTTGACCACCTCGGAGAGCTCTCGCCCGTCGCTGGCCGTCGAACTGCTCAGCAGCAGCCCGTTGCGATAGGTGTCCCCCGCCCCGACGTCGTAAACCTCCCGCAAGAGCCCCGCCTCGATCGTCTCGTCTCCCACAAGCCGCGTCTCTACGCGCTCAAAGCCGCGAAACTGCTTCTCGCCGCCATCATAAAAGCCATCGTGATAGAAATACTCAGTGATCTCATGCAGATCTGTCAACAGGTCGAACTTGTCCAGCCGCTTGACGACGTTCATCGGCGAGGGGATCTTGAAGCGCCAGGCCCCGACGCCGCCGTCGCGGGCCATCTCGACGGCCGCCGTCGTGTAGGTGATGTCCGTCACCGAGCCTATCGCGTTGGTGATCCGCGTCATCAGGTTGGGCCGCACCGGGAAGAGGTCCAGCACCTCCACGTGCCCCTGGGCCGATATCCACACGATGTCCGAGGAGCCGTTGGCGTTCATGTCCGCGAAGAGCACCGTCACCGTCGGGTCCAGCAGCGGGATCTCGCCCACCACGCCCTCGCTGCTCAGCACGATGGCCTCGTCGAAGGAGGTCGAGTTGTTGTTGAGCGCGTAGGTCACGGTGGCGCCCTGGAGCACCACAAGGTCGGCCAGCGCGTCCCCGTTGATGTCCTCAAGCTCCGCCCGCTCGATCTGCCCCTCTCCGATCGGCAGCCCCGTGATGACCGCCGCCCTGCCCCACTTGCCCCAGCCCAGGTTGAGTCGATACTCCAGCCCCCCGAGCTGCACCTTGACCACGTCCAGCATCCCGTCCCCGTTCATGTCGGCCAGCTGAAGGTTGTCCTCCTCGAAGCCCACGTTGAGGTTCGTGGCCCCCTCGATCACCTCGAAGCCATCGACGCCCCGGTTCTCGAAGAAGAGCGTCTCGGCCCGCGTGGCCCGCATCAGGTCGATGTTCTTGTCGTTGTTGAAGTCGATGAAGCGCAGCGCTTGAAGCCCCCCCTCGTCCGCGTCGAAGTCCTCGTTGAGGGCCGCGGCGATGTTGTTGGACTCAAGCTCTGACGATGAGGCGTCCCAGTCACCCAGACCCCGGTTGATGAGCACCTGACCGGTGCCCGCGTTGATCAAGTCCGAGAAGCCGTCCCCGTTGACGTCCAGCGTCTGGACGGTGGCCTGCCCCAACGGGTGGCTGGCCCTGGTCCCGACGGCGCTGTCTCGCGCCACGGGCTCGAAGCGCGCCGAGCCGTCGGTCTGGGCCTGGTTGATGAAGAAGCGATGGGGGCCGTCCTGGCTGGCGTCGATGATGTCCGGCAAGGCGTCGCCGTTGATGTCCACCAGGGTCGCCCTGCCCGCCGACAGGTTCACCCCCAGCGTCCCCATGTCCATCATGAAGGGCCGCGCGCAGTCTTCGCCCTGGCAAGCCCCTCCGAGCGCCTGTGAGTATTGAAAGTCGAATCGAATCGGGTAGTTGCCGCCTTGAGCGCCGAGGGTCTGGACGCGGGTCAGGCGCGTGAAGCCGCCCGATGAGGCGTAGGGCTCGTAGCCCATCACATAGCTGCGAATGACCTGACCTCGGCTCTTGACGTCGATTCGGGCCAGCCGCTGGGTCAACAACAGCTCAAAGCCCGGCGCCGCGTCCGAGATGAAGGCCGGCCCGCTCAGATCGCGGCGCTCCTCGTAGGCGAGCTCGACCTCATAGGTGGGCTGGCCGTCGACGAAGACGTAGCTGACCCGGGTCGGCAGGCTGAAGTTGCCGAACTTGCGATAGCTCCAGACCTCCTTGTGGCCGAAGACGTCGACCTTCTCGACCATCATGTACTTGAAGGTCCCCTCCGCCCCGGAGACCCGCGCCTCAGCGACGAGGTTGCCCTGGGCGTCGGCGCCGAAGAAGGCGCGGGTGCCGTCGGGGTATTCGGCCATCCAGTATCCCTGGCTCCCGTCGCCCTCCTGGAGCCAGGTGTATCGCGCGAAGCCACCCTCGAAGCGGCTTCGATAGACCGGCGGGTTGGTGCCGGGAAGCCGGATGAGCTGGGCGCTGCCGTCGACGCAGAAGTCGTCGTCAGATTGATACAAGGGCAGGCGCTTGAAGGTCATCCGCTCGATCGAGGGCATCGGCATCGACCAGCCCACCCCAAGCACCGACTCCCCTCCCCCCGACGAGTAGCTCAGCCCCAGGCTCGGCGTCACCGCGCCGAAGCCCTGCGGCACGACGATCTTGACCGAGTGGGACATCGCGCCCATGTTCGTGTTGATGTCCACGTTCTCGCCCACGCCCTCCAGCGAGCCCGGGCCTTCGGGCAGGCTCACTCTGTCCTCCGACACCCCCGTCTGAGCCTGCGCGGCCAGCGGCCACGCCACCGCCAGGATGACGGCCAGCCTCAGGGCTGGGCGGAGCTTGTCTGTCAATCGAAGGTTCACCACGCTTCCATGGCTTTGCGCCACAAGGTCACCTTGTCGCCGCAGATCAGAGTTTTCGATGTCCGTCGCACAGCGCAGCTCAGAGTCGTCGATGTCCGTCGCTCAGCGAAGATCTCGAATAGAAACGGAGGTGGCCTCCAGGAAGCGCCCTTCGTTGTCGGCGCAGCGACCAGAGCTCACCGACACGCCGGTGACGTCCACGCCCGCGCTCTCCAGGACGAGGCCGACGGAGTTGTCGGCGATGGGGGCGTCGCCATCGGCGATGAAGGCGATGGCGACGCGCTCGCCGCGCCGCAAGAAGCGCCCCTGGAGGGCCTCGGAGAAGGTCACGTCCTTGACCTTCTGGCCTGCATCGAGCAGGACGACCTCGCAGGCTCTGGCCGCGCCCTGGTCGATCGCGAGGCCGAGGCCCACGACCGGCTCGGGCTCAGCCTCCGGCTCCGGCTCGGCTTCTGGCTCGGGGTTGGGATCAGCCTCCGGGTTGGGGTCGGCCTCCGGCTCACCCTCATCGGGGATGCACAGCGCGTTGATGCAGACGAGGCCCTCGCCGCAGGTGTTGTCAGGCTTGCAAGGACAGCCCAGGGCGCCAGGATCGCAGCCTGCGGGCGCCTGCTTCTCGGGCGGATCGGAGCACGCGGCGAGCGCTCCGAGGATCAGGGTGGCGAGCGCGGCTCTCTTGAGGGTGCAGGAGATCATTCGGTTGCTCCTTGAAGTGTGAAGACTCAGGGGGAGGCCATCGAAGTAGAGCCTAGTTCCACTTCCAGCACATGATGGAGCAGTCCGCCTCACGGGCGTTGTAGGTCCAGTGCTCCGCCGCTCCGGTGCCTCCGAAGCCGAGCTGGCATCGATCTTCGAGCTCGTTGAAGCCGTCCATCTTCACGATGAAGCAGATGGCCTGGCTGGTGAGGATGTTGGCGCCGTTGACCTGGATGGCCGCGTTTGCATCTCCCGGCTGTGTGAAGAGGACCCTTTTCAGGAGCTTCCCGTTGACCGTGAGGTTATCGTTGACGACGACGTCGCCGGTGGAGTTGGACACGCCACCCCGGAGGTCAGCGGCGTTGGTGACGACGAGGCCATCGTCGATGGTCAGGTCGCTGTTGAAGTCCTGGATGTCGCCGCTGATGTCGAGGTTGTCGTTGACGGTGAAGTCGCCGGTGGCGTTGGACACGCCACCCCGGAGATCAAGGCTATCGTCGATGATCACGCTGCCGTCGGTATCCTGGATGTCGCCGGTGATGTCGAGGTTGTCGTTGACGGTGAAGTCGCCGGTGGCGTTGGACACGCCACCCCGGAGGTCCAGGCTATCGTTGATGATCACGCTGCTGTTGGTGTCCTGAATATCACCGGTGATGTCGAGGCCATCGTTGATGGTGAAGTTCGAGTTGCTGTCCGAGACGCTGCCCGTGACGACGAGGCCATCGTTGATGGTCAAATCCGAGTCTGGATCCGAGATCGCGCCGGTGACCGTCAGGTCATCGTTGATGGCGACGGCGTTGGCGCCGGGGGTCGCGATGTTGCCGATAAGCGCGATGTTGCCGCCGATATTGGCGCTGCCGCTGATGTTGGCGCTGCCGAGGATGTTGGCATCGCCGTCGACCCTGAAGTCGCTGCCTTCGGCGGCCCAGTAGGCGAAGGGGACGGGGTTGATGCGCTGGCGGCCGCTCAGGGTCGTGTGAGGATCGACGGATTCGGCCGGCCGGACGGCGATGGAGAGGAAGACGCGGTCGGCGTCAAAGACGCATTCGGGCACGTCGCCCAGGACGGTGCCGAGGTTGACGGCGAAGCGGCCGCCGAAGACATCGACCTGCTCATGGTCTTCGGCGACGTCGCAGTTCTCGTCGTCGGTCAGTTCGAAGCGGAAGTCGGCCTGACCGGTGAAGGGCTGGCCGTCGAACTCCAGCACCCCGTTGTAGGGGATGACGCGGGGGTCGGCGTCCAGCTCGGAGTCTTCGGCGAAGACCCCGAAGGCGAGCGCCAGGATGAGGCCCAGGCTCAAGCCTCCGGCGGCGGCGGCGATCCGAGTGTGGGGCGAGGACAGGTTCATGGCGTTTCTCCTGGCTTAGAAGATGGTGAAGTCGGTGTAGTAGATGTTGACGCGCACGTCGGTCAGCGCGTTGAGGTTGATGTCCTGGTTGACGGACTCGTCGCGCTGGTTGATGACCAGCTCCCACTGGGTGTTGACGAAGGGTCGATCTCGGAGGCGGCCGTTCTGGTAGATGGTGCTCTCGAAGAAGCGCACGCCGCCGAAGATGGCGTTGATGACGCTGGTGCGCTCGTCGAAGCGGAAGAACTGTCGGTCGTCGTTGACGCCCTTGATGACGCCGGTGCCCTTCTGTCGCAGGTAGACGCGGCCGATGAGGTCGCCGGTGTCGCTGCCGTAGATGTCGGCCTCGACGTAGAGGATCTTGTGGTTCCGGGTCAGGGGAGAGAGCTGTTCGAAGTGGGTGGAGAAGGGCAGCGCGATGGAGCCGGCGCTGTCGAGCAGGCCGGGATCGGTCAGGCGCTGGCGCATCATCGAGGTGCGCTGGGAGTCGCTCAGGGAGCGGCCCTGCTCGTCGGAGAAGGGGACGGCGAGGATGTCGTTCTTGAGGGAGACGATGTGGACGCGGTTGGAGGGGATGCCGAAGAACTCTTCGAAGTCGAAGAAGGTGTTCTCAAGCTCGTTGACGTAGTTCTCCAGGTTCTTGTCGCCGCGCGACACCATCCGGATGAGGAAGAGGTCGTTCTTGTTGGCGTAGGACTGGGAGGTGTAATACTCGAAGACCTTGGTGAGCTTGTAGACCTCGCGGATGGCGTCATCGAAGGCGATCTCGGCGTTGATGATCGCGTCGTTCTTGAAGATTCGGACGTTGGGGTTGCTGTGGGCGACCTGGACGTTGATGGAGAGCTGCTCGGCTTCGATCTGCTGGGCTTCGAGCCGGCGGGCCTGGTTGCTCAGGCGCTGGACCTCGCTCAGGGCCAGCCTCGTGCGGTGCTCCAGGCGCAGCGACTCCAGATCCAGCTCGCGCAGGCGCAGGAGGGTGTTGCGGACGCGGGCTGCGGACTCGACCTTGGCCAGATCGCACTCATTGCGGGTCTGCCACTTCATCTTGAAGCGCTCCAGCTCGGCGATCTGGCCCTCCTTGGCGTTGATGGCGATCTCGGTGGCCGAGATGCCGACCTCCGTCAGGGCGGTCCCGACGACGAAGGTGGCGAGGCTGGCGACCGCCGTGGGGCAGTCCGTGCTGGTGCCGACGGAGCACTTGGTCAGGCTGACGCTGGTGCTCAAGACGGCCTGGGTCTGCTGGAGCCGGTTGATGACGAACTGCCCGCCGCGGATGTCGGACTGGAGGTCGTTGATCTGCACCTGGAGGCAGCCTGAGCGGTCGGGATCTTCGAAGGGGTTGATGTCGTCGAGGATGGCGTTGAAGCGAGAGCGCTCGCACTTGCCGTAGAGGAAATCGGCCGCCTCGAGGATCTCGCCGCACTGGGCGCTGACCCGCTCGCGCTCGATCTCGACCTCTTCGAGCACGTTCTCGACCTGGACCTGGAGGACGCGAGCGTCCAGCGCCGTGTCCTCCAGCGCGGCCCTGGTCTGGAAGATCTGCCCGTTGCCGGACTGACCACACGGATCGGAGAAGAGCGTGGCCTGATCGTTGAGGTGGGCGTACTTCTTGATCGCCGGCAGCACCTGATCGTTGTTGGGGTCCGCGTCCTCCCCGCCGACGACGAAGGTGCCGCACAGATCGGCGAGCTGGTTTTCGAAGTTGTTGCGCACCTGGGTCAGCTCGGACTGGAACTGGGCCTGGTTCAGTTCGAAGTCGCGGCTCTGGTTCAGGGCCACATCCTCCCGCTCGCGGGCGAACTGGAGCTTGTTGCGGGCGCGCAAGAGCAGCACCTCGAAGGCGTTGGACTGGCGGAAGTCGGCCGCGTCCAGGGCCGGGAAGGGCACGAAGTCCGGCTCGAAGCCGAAGTTGGTCAAGTTGTCCGAGATCGACGAGTGCGCGTTCTGCATGTCGACCAGCGCCACCTTGTAGCGCAGCTGTGAGTCTTCGATGGCCCGCTCGATCTGCCCTCTGTTCTCGGCCAGGGTGGACCCTTCGAGGATCTGGAACATCATCCGGCTCATCACGACGGACTCGAGGTAGGTGGCCGTGTAGGCCCGCTCGGCCACGCTGCGGGCCAGATCGGGCCGGCCCAGCGCCTGATAGCGCTTGGCGATCTCGCCCCACGTCCTGGCCTTCTGGGTCGAGGCGCGCACGACCCGGTCCAGGTAGCGCAGCACCGTGTCGGCGGTCACGAAGTTCCGGGCGCTGACCCCGAAGCGGGTCGCCTCCCAGATCACGGGGCTCAGGCCGTAGAAGCGGTCCAGCACCATCTGGTAGGTCTGGGCGGCCTGGTAGAGCGAGAACATCTCGAAGCCCGCAGCACCCGACAGGTTGATCCCCCGAGGCTCAAAGAGCGCGCCCTCGAAGGAGGCCGTGCTGGAGGCGTCCAGATCAAAGCGGCTGGCGAAGGCCCGCGTGAAGGACTCGTCGCCGAGCATGATCTGGAGTTGGGCCAGCTGGCGCTCGAAGCCGTCGTGGACGATGGGCGTCGACAGATCGTCGCGCCGCTCCTCGGTCTGGGAGAAGCTGGTCCTGAAGAAGCTGTCGAGCTGACGGCGGGCCGCGTCGCGGGCCTGGCTGCCGCGCAGATCGTCGTAGCGCTCCTGGTGGATGTGGAGCAGGCAGTCGATCCGCGCCTCGATCTCCTCGATCTGAGCGGGGTCGTAGCAGTAGGGGCGCGCGTCCGAGCCCGGCTCGCAGATGTCGGGCGAGAAGCCGATGTTCTGCCCCTGGCGGGTCACGAAGCGGGTCTTGTAGCGGAAGGCCTCGTCGATCAAGGAGGGCAGCTGGACGAAGACGGCGCGCGACTCGGTGGCCGCGAAGAAGACCTTGCCCCGGCGCAGGTCCTGGCGCTGATCGTCGCAGAAGATCGCGTTGGGATCCGCGCACTTGTAGCGCGGGTTCTGCTGGACCACGATGCCGCTCTGCTTCCACAGGTTGAGGGTCTGCTGGCAGGTGCCCTCGAGCTGACAAGGCTGCTCGGCGATGGAGGACTGGCTCATGCGCCGCCTGGAGACCGTGAAGAACTCGACGCGGCTGCCGACCGGGCACTCGACGCGCACGTCGAGGTCGTCGTCGGTCCGGTCGCCGCAGTCGGACCTGTCCGTCCCAAGCGCGCAGACGCCGAAGTCCGAGCCCGGGCCGCCGTCCTCGCAGGTGCCGTTGCTGGAGAAGCCGCAGCTGTTGTCGTTGGGCAGGAGATCGGCGATGAAGGGCGGCGTCCCGTTCTCCGGGCCGCCGTCGAAGAGCCCGGTCTCCTCGCAGAAGAAGTGGACCTGCTCGTCGCTGTCGCTGTTGAGCACCTGGGCGGTGATGCCGCTGGGCACCCCGTCGATCAGGGTCGACACGAGCGCCGGCAGGTTGCTCTGCGTGATGTTGGTGTTCGAGCCCAGCACGCGCCCAAGGATGTCGCCGGAGCACTGCGGCGCCAGGACGCCCTCGGGCTCGATCCGATCGTCCTGGGCCTCGGAGCCCTCGTAGATGTCCGCGATCTCGTTGTTGTTGACGTCGGCGGCGTCCAGATCGGTGGCGCGCCGCCGCAGCCGCATCACGCCGTGGGCGGTGAAGCCGGCCGTGTCGTCGCCGAGGAAGGAGTCGAAGCGCTCCTCGAAGATGATGACCATCTGGGACTGGTTGATCAGCGCGCCGTCGATGATCTTGAGCTTGCGGCGGCGAGCCCGGCCGTCGGGGACGGGGTTCGAGAGCGCCAGGCTCAGGTTGGAGGGCGCCAGGCGCTCCCGCTCGCTGGCGTCGGGGCTGGAGAAGGGCAGCCGGCTGTCGCGGCACTCGTAGCGGTAGCGCTGGCCCGTGTTGACGTCCAGCTCCGTGCGGGCCAGAAAGCCGGGCACCAGCCAGGGCTCCCGCACATGGGCGTAGGTGGTGTCGCGCTCGGCGGCGCAGCTCGTGTCGTCGGGGGTCGTCAGGTAGCGCCCGCCGACGAGGATGTCCGCCTCGAAGTCCTCGATCCAGGCCACGCAGGTCCCGAAGGCCTCCATGTCGCAGCTCTGGGGGCTGGTCAGGAAGCGCAGCGACACCGACGGCGAGCCGGCGTAATGCAGCGCCTTGTCCGAGGCGATCCGGCCCACCATGAGCCCCGGGTCCCCCTCGGAGTCGGGCGAGCGCAGGTTCATGCCGAAGGGCAGCTCCACGACGCCGGAGGGCACCGGGAACTGCGCCAGATCGCTGGTGAGGGTCTCCAGCCCCAGCGTCCCGATGTCGTAGGGGTAGCAGGCCCCGTTCTGGGAGCGGCAGCCCTGGACGACGTTGGGGAACTTCCACGAGCCGCTCTGGATGGAGGTCAGGATGGCCTCCATCTCGTCGTGGGAGATCCGCCCGTTGCGGAAGGCCACCCACAGGCGCAGCAGGGCGTTGGCCAGCGGCGGCTCGTGCTCGACCGTGTTGCGCGTCTGCTGGTTCACGCGCCAGGGCTCCAGGCCCTTGTCGTTGAAGTCGGCCAGGTAGACCATCTCGCCGGCCCACTGCCCCTCAGGCACCTCATTGTAAACAATATCAACGCTTTGCGTGCCAAGCCGGGGGTTGACGATGTCCAGCGTGGCCTGGTAGCGCACGCCGTTCATCGAGGCCGCGTCGGTCAAGGTCACCTCCACGGTGCCCCCCGAGACGACCCCCACCTCGATCTCCTCATCGGCCACCGGCTCGTCGCGCCCCTGGCCGATGCGCATCCAGAAGAGCGGGCAGGTGCCCGCGGTGCAGCTCGCCGGGCGGCAGGCCCCCAGGTGGCACTGGAAGCCGCCCTCGCAGTCGCTCCCCTGGGTGCAGACGCAGCCAGGGCCCTGGCAGGCGCAGTTGCGGTTGTCCTGGTCGCACACGCAGCCCTCGTCGACCCCCGGCACGCACTCGATGCGCCCGTCGGCCGCCCGCGTCGCCCGATCCGAGGTGCCGTCGGCGAACTGCAGCAGGTGCCTGCGCCGCACGAGCCTGAAGTTCTGGAACGAGGGGCTGTCGTTGAAGATGGCGAAGCGCTGGGTCACCTGGGTGTTGCTGAACTCCAGGGAGGTCGCGCTGACCGCGAACCCGCCCGGGACCCGGCGGATCTCCTCCCCCTCGGCCGGGTGGTTCGGCAGGCAGAAGCCCGACTCGCCGTCCGTCGTCGCGCAGTGCTGGCCCCTCGGGCAGGCGACGCCCTCGCCCTCGCAGGGCACCCGGCAGATGTGGTCGTGGCATTGCTTGCCCGGCGAGCAGTCCTCGATGTCCTTGCACTCCGACATGCACAGGCCCTCGATGCAGGTCTGCCAGTGGGGGCAGTCCAGCTCCGAGCCGCAGGTCACCACCTCGTCGTCGGAGAACACGCACGAGCCCTCGCGGCACTGGCGACCGCCCAGGCAGGCCTCCATCAGCCCATCCGGGCCGCACTCGACGTACTGACCGTTGATCTCGGCGCCTTCAGCACAATGCGTGTAGCAGCGCGGCGTGCCCTCCGGCCGCTGGGGCGGCACGTCGGCCTCCGCGACGCAGGTCCCGGCGAGGCAGACCGCGCCGACGAGGCAGTTGCCGCCGTCGTCGCAGCCGCAGCCGGGCACCCCGAGGGTGCAGCGGCGGCAGACGTCGGCCTCCGTGCACCGCGATCCGCGCTCGCAAGTGCGCCCCTGAGCGCAAGGGTTGTTGATGAAGCCCGCGCCGTCCACGCACACGTCGTCCTCGCGGCACCGCAGGCCCGACTCGCACAGCCCCCCGGCGCAGCCGCAGTGGAGGGTGCCCGCCGCGCAGTCGGCCACCCTGCACACGCCATCGACGCAGGCCCCGCCCTCGTCGCAGCGCACGCCGCCGACGCAGCCGCACCCCACGTCGCCCGGGGCACAGCTCAGCCCGCGGCACACGCCGGCCTCACAGAAGAGCTGCTCGCCGAAGCCGTCCACGACACACCGGGTGCCGTTGATGCACGCGCAGCCCTCGGCGCCCGAGGGGCAGTCCACCCGCTCGCAGGCGCCGCCCCGACACAGGGCGTCGGGCGCCGCGCACCCCCCCTCATTGCATTGGCAACCCGTCGATCCCGGCGTGCAGGGGATGGAGAGGCAGCGCTCGTCTTCGCCGCACGCCAGGCCCTCGTCGCAGCCCAGATCCGACCGACAGAAGCAGTCCTCGGACCCGGGCCGGCAGGACGAGGCCACGCAAGCGCCCTGAGCGCAGGCCAGCCCCGGATCGCAGACCCTCCCTTGACCGCAGGGGCAGCCCTGGGCGCCGGGCTCGCACCCGTCCGGCGCGCAGATGTCCCGCCCCGCCTCGAACTGACACGCGAGGCCCTGACCGCAAGCGCGCCCCTCAAGGCACTCGCAGCCGACCGTGCCCGGATCACAGCCTCGAAGCTTGCAAAGGCCGCCGTCGCAGAGCATCGGCTCGCCTTCAGCGTCGATGTCGCAGGTGTTGTTGGCGAAGCAGACGCACCCCTCGGTGCCCTGCTCGCAGACCGGCTCCCGGCAGGCGCCGTCGAGGCACACCCAGTTCGACCCTGGGAAGCACGCCGTACCGTCGATGCACTCGCAGCCCAGGAAGCCGGGCGTGCACCCGCCCTCGGCCTCGGGCTCGGGCTCGGGCGCGGGCGTCGGGGTCGCGGTGCCGCCGTCGCCGCAAGCGGCCAGAGACATCGCCGCCACCATGATCGCCCCGAAGGCGCCGCCCCAGTTGAGTCGCAACATATTGTACTTCCTCATCTTATGCTCCACCGTAGGTCCGTCAGTGGACGCTGAAGCCGGAGCCGCAGTCCTCGCCCGCGCACAACCTCGTCCGATCGACCCCATTCGAAGGCACCTCGCCGTCCAGGGTCCACCCTTCGCCGCTGAGCTCGGGCGGCCCCTCCTGCTCGTAGCTGGTCGTCGAGAGATCGCCGCACATCCAGAAGCCCAGGCGACCGCCGCCCTCCTCGGTGCTGACGGCGCAGTAGCCGTTGGCGCACGCGCTTCCCTCGTGGTCACCGCCGTAGTGGACGCTGCCCTCTTCGAAGTTCCCCGTGCAGCCCACGTCGCAGTTGGGGCCGCCGAAGTTGAAGCCGCAGCCGCAGATCAGCTTGCCGAAGTCGGAGGGGTTGGCGTCGACCACGACCGCGTCCGGGTTGGTCAGGTAGCCTGGGCACATCTGGCGCCAGGGCTCCGAGAGCTCCCCGTTGGGATCGGGGTTGCTCTCATCGACGCAGCCCCGCACGCCGATCGTCTGCTCGACGTAGCGCACCCCGGCGAAGCCGACGCGGCCGACCCCGACCTGCCCCCGGACCACAGGGCTGCACTCGATGACGGGGCTGCTCGGGTTGCCCTCGGCGGCCACCGACGAGGCCGCGCACCGCGACCCCTGGCAGTCCTGGACGCAGGCCAGATCGTCAGACGCAGGGCAGGCCACCGAGCAGGTGTTCATCTGGAACGCACCCTGGCCGTCATCACCGAGGAGATCGGTCAGCAGGCGCAGGTGGGGCGACTGGTCGTCGCGGTTTTGAGGGACGACGTCCACGATCTCCACGCACTTGAACTGGCTGGCGTGGTGCATCCCTCGCCAGACCCCGTCCACCGGCGGCAGCGTCACCCCCTGCTCGCACAACCCGTGGGGGGGGATCTCGCCGTCCGCGCTCAAGTCCGTCAGCGGCGGCGGGATCGGGCAGCTCAGCGCCGGAAGATCGCAAGACCACTGGGCAAAGTCGTGGCCGATGAGGCGGTTGTCGCCGCGACGGTCGTAGCCCTGATCCCGGCTCCGGGTGCAATCTCGCCAGTAATCCCCGTCGAAGTCGTCGCCGTACTGGACGGGGAAGCCCGCCTCGCACCTGGAGCGCTCCCGGATGTGGTAGCGGCCGATCTCTTCCCCCAGCGTGCGCTCGAAGCGGCCCTCGTGGAGCTCGACGAAGTAGGCCACGCTCATGAAGAGGTTGATGTCCGGGTCCGCGTTGGGGTCGTCGCCCTGCCACTCGACGATGTCGCGCACGCCGTTGTCGTTGTAGTCGCCCGTGACCGTCACGCAGGCCCGCGTCAGCGGGTTGATCTCGTCGGCGCGCAGCCGTCGCCCTCGCTCGTCGTTGCGGTATCTGGGCGCGTCGTTCTCGCCCTCGGCGTCGAGGGTCTGCTGATCGTCATTTCTGACCGATTCATACAAGTCCACGAAGCGCGTCAGCGTGCACTGACAGACATTGGACAACGGGTTGCACCTGCCGCCGTTGCAATCCTGGCAGTTCAGGCCGTTGCGGTCGCAGCTGTCCACCGAACAGGCGACCTCCGGAACGAGCCCCTCCTCGCAGACCTTCAGCGTCATGCTCTGGCGGTACTCGTTCTCCAGCACGACCCGGTCGATGGTTCGAAGAGCGCACCGGGCGTTCTCGATCAGCGCGGGATCGCCGGAGTCGAAGGCGTCCCTGGCCGTCAGCGCCACCCAGCCGTCGCCGTCGTTGTCGCAGGGCTTGGCGGCGAAGTCCCCGCCGGGGAGGATGAAGAAGCCCGGCTGGGTCTCGCAGATGCAGCGCTCGGAGTTCTCCAGCGTGAAGGGGTGGATGCGCCCCGTCTCGCCCGTCAGGCCACAGGCCAGCCCGCACTCGCGCAGCGTGCAGCGGTTCTGATCGACGCGGAAGGCCCGGTTGAAGTCCGGCGTGTTGTCCGGCAACAGGCAGGGCCACTCGGAGCAGATGGCGTCCTGACCCGGACGGGGGGCGCAGATCTGCCCGTTGGCCGCGCACTCATCGTTGATGTCGCCACACCGGATCAGCTCCCGGCACTGGCTCAAGGGGTCGTCGGGGTCGGTGTTGATGAGCCCTGGGAGGCACCCGCCGCACTGAGCCAGCGGCTCGCCTCCGCAGGATCGACCCAGGGCCGCGCAGGGCAGATCGATGCACAGCCGACGCACGCAGAGCTGCGTGTCGGGGTCCTCGGCGAAGCCCTGGCGGCAACCCCCGCAGCGGGCCGTGTTCCCCTCCTCGACGCACACCCTGTCTCGCACCTGGCAATCCGCCAGGATGCTGTCGGGATCGTTGGGGGTGCAGTTGGCCACGGGGACAGGCTGGCATTGACCGTCGATCTCCTCGAAGCCCATCTGACAGCCCGCGCAGGACGCGTCGGTGACCTCCGTGTTGGCCGTGCACTCGCGGCTCTGCCGCGCACAATCCAGGTCCGCGCAGGTCCGCGCCGCGCGGCAGACCTCACCCTCCTCGATGAAGTTCGCCACGCAGCCCCCGCACGCCGCCGTGCCCACGCCTTGCACGCAGACGCGGCGCTGGGCCTCGCACTCGGACAGGATGCTCAGCTCGGCGCCCTCGGTGCAATTGGGGGTGGGATCCACGATCACCACGACCTCGCACAAGCCCGTCAGCGGGTTGAACTCAAAGCCCTCGGCGCAGACCTCGAGGCAGCGCGCGTCGGCACCCTCGGCGGCCTCCTCGCAGATCTGGTTCTCGACGCAGGCCAGATCCGCGCAAGCGCGGGGGGGGCGACACAGGGTGTCCTCCTCGTCGCAGATCAGGTCGCTCTGGCACTCCCCCGCCTCATCGCAAGGACAGCCCTCGATGTCCGAGCTGCACGCGGCGCACATGCCGCCCTCCGAGCAGGTCAGGCCCTCGTCGCAGCGCGCCTCCTCGCCTTCTCCCCGGCACGGGCATCCGACCTCGCCGACGACGCACTCGACCGGCGCGCAGACCTCCTCCATGCAGACCAGCCCCTCACCGCAAGCCGGCTCATCTTGAGCGCAGGCGCAGCCCTCGGCGCCGAGAGGGCAGAGCGCGCAAGACTCGCCTTCGCAGCGCAAGCCATCGAGGCAGGTGTTGTTCCGGAAGCACGCGCAGGACTCGCTCCCGGTCGGGCACTCGGCGCAGAGGCCGCCCTGACAGACGAGATCGCCGGAGCAGGCGCCCCCACCATCACAGGGGCACCCCAGCTCGCCGACGCAGGACACGCAGGCGCCCTCCTGGCAAGTCGCGCCCTGACCGTAGGTGTCGTCCTGGATGCAAGCCGCGTCGTCGACACAAGCGCGACAGAGGGACAGAAGGCAGAGGCCGCCGTCGCAGTCCTCCGAGGTCTCACAAGGGACCTCCACGGGACCCGGCGTGACAGCGGGGACGGGATCATCGGAGCAGCCTGAGGCTGAAACAATCAGCAACAAGAGCCCAAACATCAGGCGCATGATCAACACTCCCATTTCTATCCCCATGAAGAGATGAATGTAGAGATTATGGACTCAAGCTGTCGAAGGACAGGTTCATTGGAGTCAAGGATGGTCTGTATCCGGGGGGAGGACAATCGAAGAAGATCAACCCTGGCTGTCGAATGAGTTTCAGGGGTTGTCGTTCTTGTTCGACTTCGGCGGGGTGGGTGGGGTGTCCCGGAGGCCGTCGAGGAGGTTGAGGAGAGCCTTGTCGTCGAAGTCCCTGATCATCTGCCGAGCGACCGAGGCGAAGGGTTCAAGGTTGTCGTCCTTGGCCAGGAGCTCTCCGATCATCGCGTCGGCCTGGAGGAGGTTGCCGAGCAGGGCGAGCTCTCGGAGCGCGTCGAGGGACTCCAAGGGGGGCGTGTGGCTGCCCAGGGGGGGGGGAGAAGGTCGAGGGGGTTCTGGCGGTTCTTCGATGATCCACTCAAGGTCGAGGTGGCGCTGGATCTCGTCAAGGAGGATGGGGAAGCTCACCGGCTTCTGGAGGAGGCCATCGAAGAGGGACTTCTCCCAGGTGCACTCGCCCAGGAGCATGGCGCTGGCGGTGATGGCGAGGATGGGAAGGGGGGCTCCGGCGCAGGAGGCGCGGATGGCGGTGGCCGCCTCGACGCCGTTGAGGTTTGGCATGAGCAGATCCAGGAGGATCAGGTCCGGGCGTTGTCGCAGGCAGGACTCCAGGGCTTCCTGTCCATCGCAGGCGAGCCGCACTTCGAAGCCGAGCCGGCCGAGCATCTCCGCGAGGATGTCGCGGTTGAGGGGGTGATCGTCGGCGACGAGGATCTGTCGCTGGGCGCCCTTGAAGCCAAGGATGGCTCTGTCCAGGCGCTCACCGAGGACGGCGCTGACGGGGGGGAGGGCGAGCTCAAACCAGAAGGCGCTGCCTTCTCCGAGGCCGCTGCGGACCTTGATGTCTCCGCCCATCAGCTTGATCAGCTCGACGCTGATGGAGAGGCCGAGGCCTGCGCCTGCCTGGCGCTGGTGAAGGTCGCCGGATTGAGAGAAGGGATCGAAGATGGTGTCGATGTCCTGGGGGGCGATCCCGACCCCGGTGTCTTCGACGGTGAAGCGGATCTTGACGCAGCCGGGCGGGCCGGGGTCATCGGACAGGGAGACGTCGAGGCCGACGTGGCCCTCGTGGGTGAACTTGATCGCATTGCCGAGCAGGTTGAAGAGGACCTGCCGAAGCCGTTTTTGATCGACCAGGACGATCTCGGGCAGCCTCGGGTCGAGGGAGAGCCGCAGCTCGACGCCCTTGTGCTCGGCGCGCGCGCCGAGAGGCCTGACGACGAGATCGATGAGGGCGGTGAGGCGCACCGCCGTGGGGAAGATGTCCATCTTGAGGGCGTCGATCCTGGACATGTCCAGGGCGTCCTCGATCAGCCCCTTGAGGTGTTCGCCGCTGTCGAGGATGAGGCGCATCTCCTCCCTCATCGGGGCGGTGAGCTCCTGTCGCTTCAGGAGGAGCTGGGTGTAGCCCAGGATGGCGTTCAAGGGGGTCCGGAGCTCGTGGTTGACGTGCGCCATGAAGACGCTCTTGGTCTGGCTTTCGCGCTCTGCGAGCTGCCGCTCGACCTCGACCTCCATGCGCAGGAACTCCTCGCGGTGGAGCTGCGCGATGATCTTCTTCGTCAGGTCGATGATGAGGCCCATGATCCATCCGATGGAGAGGAGGGAGAGGGTCCTGCCGACGAGGTGGTCGAAGGAGATCAGGGGCTCGATGAGCGGGGCGCCTTCCTTGAGGCCGAGCAAGGTCGCCCTGACGATGAAGAACACGAAGGTGTTCTGCAGGACGCACCACAGCGTCAGAGCGTAGATCAAGCGGCGATTGAGGAGCAGGCCGCTGCTGATGATGAGGGTCGTCCAGACCAGGTTGTCCGGGCTGAAAAAGAAGGAGGCTGGGATGTCCTTGTCGTCCAGGCCGAAGCTCAACACCACCCTGAGGCTTGGGAGGGTCGCGAGCGCAAAGGTGAAGAGGGCGACACCATGCATCCTCGCCTTGCGGCGCTTGAGGAAGGCGAGGTAGGTCAGCAGCAAGGCGGCCATCAGGACGGGGGTGAAGGGGTAGAGCCAGGAGCGACCTTCGCTGACCATGGAGAAGATCGCGTGGCCCGCGGCGGCCGCGATGAGGATCAGGAAGATGGGGTTCCCGCGCGAGAAGAGCTCTTCGGCGTATTCGAGCGCGAGGGTGTCGAGCCTTGGAGGGGCCTGGTCGACGGGGCGGTCTCCTTTCACGAGGTCACGCCGTGCTCAAGGGCGAGCCGGACCAGCGCGGGGAGGTCGTTGATGTCGAGGCGCTCCATGATCCGCTTGCGGTAGGTGCTCACCGTCGTCGCGGCGATCCCCAGACCAAAGGCGATCTCCTTGTTGGAGTGCCCCGAGACCAGCAGGGTGACGATCTCGCGCTCCCGGCTGGACAGGGTATCGAAGGGGCTCTCGCCGGTCTGCGCGGGCAGGTCGGGCGCCGGGGTGGTGCGGACCTTGTCGAGGGTCTCGGACAGCTCCAGCGCGATGAGGGTGTGGCGATGGGCGGCCTCGATGGCGTCCTTGCTCATGGACATCAGCCACCCCTGGGCCTGCTTCAAGTGCAGCTTCATGAGATCGAGGCCCGAGGCGTTGAGCTCCTCCGGGGGATCGGCCCGCCCGATGCGCTGCTTCATCCAAAGGCCCGTCATCTGGACGAGCTGCTCGCTCTGCGCGTCGAGTCTCGCTCTGAGGGCGTCGACCTCCTTGCCCAGCGACTCGCGGCGAGCGCGCTCCTGCTCGACGACCGCCGACTTGTCCGACAGGCGCTCCTCCAGCATGACGACGTAGCGCTCCAGGTGGGCCTGTTGGAGTTTGATCTTCAGGTGGGCCTGGACCCGCGCCAGCAGCTCGCGCTCCTCGATGGGCTTGGTCACGTAGTCCACGCAGCCGGCCTCGAAGCCCTGGAGCTTGTCCTCGGTCCTGGCCTGGCCGGTCATGAAGATCACGGGGGTGTCGCGGGTCAGGGGATCGAGGCGAAGCCGGCGGCAGACCTCCAGCCCGCCCATGCCCGGCATCATGATGTCCAGCAGGATGAGGTCGGGGTGGCCTCTGCGGGCTCTGTCGATGCCTGTCTCGCCGTCGCGCGCGATCAACAGTATGTAGCCGTATGCCTTGAGGAATTCGACGATCACCTTGAGGTTGAGTGGATCGTCGTCCACGATGAGGACGGTCTGCGTTTCATCCTCAAAAGGTCCCATTCGCCGCTCCGCTCTGTCTTGCCGGGGAAGGTTTTGAGCACTTATAGCGCGGGCTTTGCCGACCTTGCAATCCCCGGCGTCCCTGAACCCGCCCTGGCGCTTCTTGCATTGAAGGGCAAGTTTTGATAATTCTCTACCTTGAGTCCCATCCCCGAAGAGGTGGTCTTCATCTCCTGAGTCCAGGGTTGAATCCATGAAGCCAAGAATAGCTGGCGTCGTGGCCATGTTGGTCACGGCCTTGTGTGTGTCGTCCGCAGCGCTTGCTCAGGCCCCCTTTCTGGAGAAGAGCATCGACGCGACCGAGGGGCGCTCGATCCGAGGCGTCGCGTTCAAGGACGACTCCCAGGACATCTTCGGCGCGGACTCCCAGGCGGGGCGGATCTTCCGCTGGTCGGGGATCCTGGGCCTGCCGGACAGGTCGACGGTGACGGGGGGCTTCAGCTTCCCGGTGACGGGGAGCTTGGGGGATCTGGCCTGGGCGGATCAGACCCAGCTGATGTGCGTGGCGCGCGACAACGTCGTGGACGGCTTTGACCCCTTCGGGACGCGAGTGGAGGGGTTTGCGCCCTTCAACGGCCCGGTCAGCGGCGTGGCGGTCAACGGGTCGACGATCTACGTCAGCAACGGCCAGGGGACCGAGGTGCGGGTCTTCGAGCGCCGGACGCAGGGCGTCGTGGACGTGCGGCTGGACAAGGTCATCACGGGCATCGGGACCCGGACCATTCACGGCCTGGCCTACGACGAGGCGCGGCGCCGGATGTGGATTTCGGACGACAATCGCAAGATCATCATGGCCTTTGACGATCTGCTCGACAACCCCGACGGCGCCTCGGTGGCCCCGGCGCTCTCCTTCAACCCTGGCCTGCCGGACCTCCAGGACATGGACTTCTCCAACCAGCTCGGGCTCTTCTATCTGGCCGAGGGCATCGGCGGCGGCATGCGCGTCTACAACGCCCAGGGTCAGCAGGTCGACACCTTCTTCTCCGGGCTGGGCTTCAGCGCCGGGGTCGCGGCCTTCCAGAACCGGGTGTGGATCAGCGATCTCGGATCGACCGTCAACGTCTTCCGGCGCGAGGGCCAGGGTCGCTTCGTGCGCGAGCGCACCTTCGAGATGGAGGAATGCGGCGGCGAGGATCCCTCGATGGCCTATGATCCGGGCCGCAACAGCCTGTGGGTGTGGACCTGGAACAACGGCGGCTTCTGTCAGCTCAACCCCGAGACGGGCGCCCTGATCGGCGGCCGCTTCGGCCGGGACGTCAACAGGCCCGGCCCCTACGGCCACTCGCTGACCTTCGCGGCCGGCAAGCTGGTCACCGGCACCGAGACCTTCAGCACGGACGCCTTCCGCGTCTGGACCATCCTCGACGACGTCATCATGGATCGCCGCTTCGAGTTCGCGATCCCCACCCTGAACCGCACGGGCCTGGCCTTCGACACGGTGCGCAACAGCCTCTGGGTCATCGGCTTCAACAACGGCCAGCCCGGCGACCTTTTTGAGTACAACCCGGCCAACGGGCAGCTGCGCAACCAGTTCACCGTGCCGCTGCCGTCGCCCTGGGGGACGGGCTTCAGCTTCGGCGCCCGGAAGCTCTACCAGGGCACCGAGACCGCCACGCCGGATCAGGTCCGGGTCATCGCCTTCGGCTGCACCCGCGACGATCAGTGCCCCAACGGTCAGATCTGCGCCCAGAACGTCTGCATCGACCGGCCCTGCACCCGCAACGGCGACTGCCTGCAGACCCAGTACTGCCAGTTCTCGGATCAAGGCGAGGACGCCTGCGAGGGCGATGGCATATGCGCGAACCGACCGGTGAACTGCCCGAACACCATCAACCCTGTGTGCGGCTGCGACAACATCGACTACGACAACGCGTGCCTGGCCAACGCCGCGGGCGCCGCCGTCCAGGCCAACGGGCAGTGCCCCTTGTGCCGGACGGACGACGACTGCCCGCAGCGGGGCTTCGACGGCGAGTTCTGCGAGCCGACCGACCTCGTCTGCGTCGAGTGCTACCTCGACGCTCACTGCACCGGGGGCGAGGTCTGTGATCTGGATCGGAACATCTGCGTTGGCCGGCCCTGCGACGACAACGGCGACTGCTCCCAGGTCCAGTACTGCAACTTCCCGGACCAGGGCGGCGTGGTCTGCGGCGGCCAGGGGATCTGCGAGGACATCCCCGATGTCTGCACCGGGCTCGACGCGCAGGTCTGCGGCTGCGACGGCAACACCTACGACAACGCCTGCCTCGCGGCCCGCTCCAGCGTCGACGTGGCCGAGGAGGGCGCCTGCCCGCTTTGCCGGACGGACAACGACTGCCCGCGGCCGGGCATCGAGGGCGACTTCTGCGAGCCGACCGATCTCGTCTGCGTCATCTGCTACCTCGACGCCCACTGCGGGGGCGGCCTGCGCTGCGATCTGGGTACCCGCACCTGCGTCGACCAGCCCTGCGACGACAACAGCGACTGCGGCGTCGACCTCTTCTGCCTCTTCGCCGGGGAGGAGGACAACCAGTGCGGCGGCGCGGGCCTCTGCGCGGTGAGGCCCCAGGTCTGCCCCGGCGTCTCCGACCCGGTGTGCGGCTGCGACAACACGACCTACAACAACGACTGTCTGGCGCAGAGGGCCGGCGTGACGGTGCGCGGCGAGGGCGCCTGCCCGCTGTGCCGGACGGACGACGACTGCCCGCAGCCGGGCTTCGAGGGTGACTTCTGCGAGCCGGAAGACCTCGTCTGCGTCGACTGCTACCTCGACGCCCATTGCGACGACGGGGAGATCTGCGACCTGGACCGCAATGTGTGCGTCGGGCGGCCCTGCGACACGAACGCGGACTGCCCCGATGGGCGCTTCTGCCAGTTCCCCGACACCACCTGCGGCGGCGGCGGCCTCTGCACTCTGCGGCCGATCGTCTGCTCCAACGACTTCGACCCGGTGTGCGGCTGCGACAACACGACCTACGCCAACGCCTGCCGGGCGTCCGCCGCGGGCGCCTCGCTCCGGGGGCTGGGCGCCTGCCCTGTCTGCGACAACGACGACGACTGCCCCCAGGGCGATCTGCCCGGCGACTTCTGCGAGCCCTCCGACCGTATCTGCGTCGACTGCTACCTCGACCTCCATTGCGGCGAGGGCGAGTCCTGCGACCTGGACGCGAACATCTGCCGCTTCCGCTGCACGCGCGACGCGCAGTGCGGCGATGACGAGATCTGCGACGACTTCATCTGCCGCGAAGGCTGCCGCAGCACCCCCGACTGCGACGACAACCAGGTCTGCGACCCCGATCGCCTCGTCTGCGGCCCTGGCCTTGAGTGCCGTCGTGACGACGAGTGCGAGGGAGGTGACATCTGCGACAACTTCATCTGCCGCGAAGGCTGCCGCAGCAACACCGATTGCGAGGGCGGCCTGATCTGCGACTCCAACCGCCTCGTCTGCGTCCAGGACCTGCCCTGTCACCGGGACAGCGACTGCGATGAGGGCGATATCTGCGACGACTTCGTCTGCCGCGAAGGCTGCCGGAGCACCCCCGACTGCGACGACAACCAGGTCTGCGACCCCGACCGCCTCGTCTGCATCCCGGCGCCGGAGTGCACGAGGGACGAGGAGTGCGCCGAGGACGAGATCTGCGACGATCTCATCTGCCGCCAGGGTTGCCGCCTCGACGCCGACTGCGCCGAGGATCAGGTCTGCGACCCCGATCGCCTCGTCTGCATCCCCGACGTGCGCTGCACCACCGACGAGGAGTGCGCCGAGGACGAGATCTGCGACGACTTCATCTGCCGCCAGGGCTGCCGCCTCGACGAGGACTGCGAGCCCATCCAGCGCTGCGATCCCGAGCGCCTCGTCTGTGTCCCGCGCAACCGCTGCGACGACGACGGCGACTGCCCCGAGGGCGAGGTCTGTGACATCGAGGCGGGCCAGTGCCGCCCCGAGCCGGAGTGCGACGAGGACAGCGACTGCCCCGAGGGCGAGATCTGCGATCCAGACTCGCGCCTGTGCAGCCCGGAGGATCCTTGCACCTCCGATCTCGACTGCGAAGACGGCCAGCGCTGCACCCCCGAGGAGCAGATCTGCGAGGACATCTGCGTCGACAACAGCGAGTGCCTCGACGGCGAGGTCTGCGACACCGACGGGCTGTGCAAGGATATCTCCTTCACGGTCCAGGGCAACGCCTGCCTCTGCACCCTGCCGGCCGGCGACACAGGCCACCAGCGCCTCCCGTGGTCGCTGGCGGCGCTTGCACTGGGCCTCGTGGCCTTCATCAGGCGGCGCTGAGACCATGAAGAGCCGCTCTGACCTCACCCGAAGGGCCTTCCTTGAGCGCGCCGGGGCTCTGACCGGCGCGCTGGCGCTGGGCGCCTGCTCCAGCGACCTCGAAGGCCAGGGCACCAACATCACCACGCCGCCCATCCCCCGCGACGGCGGCATCGACGACAACGTCGACGCCTCCCCCGGCGAGCCCGTCCCCATCGAGGAGGGCACGGCGGCCGTCGCCATCGTCCACCGCCTCGACGCCGAGGTGGCCGTCCGTCGCGCCGTCCAGCTCGCGGGGGGGCTGCCCGAGATCCGCCCCGGCGACACGGTCTTCATCAAGACCAACGCCGTCCACGGCGTCGTTGCGGGCCGCCCCGGGATCGTGACGAGCAACGAGGTCATCGCCGCCGTCGTCCGGGTCATGCGCGATCTGGGCGCCGGCCACGTCACCGTCGGCGACCGCCCCGCGCGCCGCCACGACTCCGCCCCCGTCCTGGAGGCCACCGGCCAGCGCGAGGCGGCCCTGGCCGCAGGCGCCGACGAGGTCTACGCCGCCCCTCGCCCTTCCGAAGACCCCGACGCCTGGGTCCTGCTCCAGCCGCCCGGCTTCGAAGAGACTTGGGCCGGTCTGGGGGGACTGCTGGCCATGCGGCGCATCGTCGAGGCCGACCACTTCATCAACCTGCCCGTGTGCAAGAACCACGAGTGGGCCGTCTTCTCCCTGTCGATGAAGAACCTCATCGGCGCCATCGGCGACGACTCCCGAAACCCCATGCACTACGTCCGCTCCCGCCCCGACCAGCTCTCGCGCGACATCGCGATCCTCAACGGCGCCTTCGCCCCGCGCCTGAACATCCTCGACGCCCGCGCCGCGCTCATCAACGGCGGCCCCGGCGGCGCAGGCGCCAACGCCGTCCGCACCCTGCCCGGCCTCGTCCTGGCCAGCGTCGACAGGCTCGCCCTGGACGCCTGCGGCGCCGCGCTGCTCAAGCTCGAGCTTGGGCGCACCCCCATCCCCATCCCCGACGCCGGCCACCCCTTCCTCGTCGATTGCCCCCCCTGGGCCTGCCCGCAGATCCGCCACGGCATCGAGTTCGGACTCGGCGTCGACTCCCCCGACAAGGTCGAGCTGCGCTTTGACAACGTCGCCGACGCCGAGCGCATCGAGGCCATCTTCCGCCAACCCGCCTGAGCGCCCGCGCCGATCGGGCGTCACTCGCCCCAGATCGCCGGGAGCGGCGCCTCGAAGGCCACCGGCTCGCCCGTGTCCGGGTGCTTCAAGCGGAGCCGCCACGCGTGCAGCGCGTGCCTCGGGAAAGGCAGGGTCGCCAACAGCGCCTCGTCGTCGGGATCGTCGGCGAGCGCCCTGAAGAAGTCGTCCGTCTGGCCGTAGAGCTTGTCCCCCGCGATGGGGGTGCCCTCCAGGGCGAGGTGGACGCGGATCTGGTGTTGACGGCCGGTCTCGATGCGGACGGCGAGGTCGGCCATTGCCCCGTGCGGGCCGCCCTCCCGCCGACCGAGGACCTCGACGTGGGTCAGCGCGCTCAGGTCGCCTCGCCCCATGCGGACCCCGGTGAGGCTGGCCGGATCGAGCCCGAGCGGCGTGTCCAGGCGCGAGCGCTGACCCACCTCCCAGCGGCCATCGGGGTCCAGAGCCAGGGCGCGGTAGACCTTGCGCGTCCCGCGCCCCGCGAACTGCTCGCGCAGCGGGGCGACGTGACCCCGCGCGAGGCTGCAGACCAGCACGCCGCTCGTCTCGCGATCGATGCGGTGGACCGGCTCGGCCCCCTCGAAGCCCGCGCGGCCGAGGTAGTGCTGGACGGTGTTGAGGCGCTGGCTGGCGGCCTCGTGGACCAGCATCCCGGCGGGCTTGTTCAACGCCAGCAACACCTCGTCTTTATAGAGGATTTCGACCTCATCGTCCTGAACGCGCTCATCGGGGAGGCGCTCGCGCAACGTGACCACGTCCCCCCTTCGGAGCCGCAGCCCAGGGCGCGCGCGGCGCGGCGGCGAGAGCTCGACGCCCCCATTGCGGGCGATCTCCCCGACCCGCGATCTGGACAGGCGCGACACCCGGTTGGCCAGGAAGCTATCGAGCCGCCACCCCTCGAAGTTCTGATCCACCTCGAAGCGCCGCACCCGGACATTGCCGCCGCCCCCCTCCCCCTGTCCGCCCTCCGACATCTCGCCCCCACGCCAGCGACAACCCCTCATTCGAATTACACCGGCGATCCTGGATCGTCGAGGTGCCTCGCGCCACGGAGCATCAAACAAATTGCCTGAGAAGGCGCAACCCGTAATCTTGTGCGGCACGACGCTGCGAGGCCCCACCGTGACTCTGGCCCGACATCTGCCCTTCCCCACCACCGCAATGGCGACGAGCCTCGCGCTGTGCCTGTGTCTGGGGTGCGCCGAGCCCCCTCGCCCGGCCAGCGGCCCCAAGCCCGTGCAGGCCCCTCGGCCCGCGCTGGACGCGGCCAGCGCCGCCCGGCTCGATGATCAGTGGCGCGCGATCAAGGCCCGACGCTGGAGCCGCCTGCTGACCGATCCGAAGGCGGAGGAGCTGGCCGTTGGCTGCCGCGCGGCGCTGGCGGACGAGGGCGCGCGCGCCGCCGTCGAGGGGCTTTACGCGCACCGGCTCCACACCCCGGTCTTCTTCGAGGGGGGAGCGCTGACCGCCCAGGCCTGGACCCACGGCATCGCCCGGCCCGAGGGGTGGCCGCCCGTCGACGACGCGCTGGCCGCCCTCGACGCCATCGACCGTGAGGCCAGGGCGACCGCCGAGGGCGGGCTCGGCGAGGAGGCGCTGGCGGGCTTTGAGGGCGGCGAGGTCGACTTGAGCGCGCCGTTGGACGCGGCGACGCTGCCGCAGAGCGCGCAGGACGAGCTGCGGCGCCTTGATCGGCTCGCGGTGGATCGGCGCGGGGCCGTCGCCGCCCTCGACGCCGCCCTGGTCCAGGGGATATGGGCGCTGGACGAGGCGCTGCGCCTGCCCCTGCCCGACGCGCAGTTTGGCAACTGGTGGCGCCTGAGGGCCCGAAAGCAGCTTACGGAGTGGCGCGCGCAGAACCCCGTGGCCGTCTGGCCCGCTGAGAACCTCGATCGGGTCGCGCCCCACCATGAGGATTACGCCAGGCTCCGCGCGGCCTTAGCCCGCTACACGGCCCTGGCCAGGGCCGGGGCGCTGGCCCCCCCGCCCGACGATCTCCCCGCAGGGCTCGCGCTGGGCGACCGCCACCCTGGCCTCGTCGCCGTCCGTCGGCGCCTCGTGGCGGAGGGTTTTGGGCCGCTTGTTGTCGAGGACGAGGCCCTCGACGGCGCGCTCAGCGCGCAGCTGAGGCGCTTCCAGCAGACGCGCGGGTTGACGGGGACGGGGGCGCTGGACGCCGACACCCTCAAGGCGCTCTCCGTGCCCGCCGAGGCGCTCGTGGGTCGCCTGCGCCTGGGCCTGGTGCGGTGGCATCGCTCGCTGACCCGGATGAGCGGCGAGTACGTCCGCGTCAACCTGCCGGAGTTCAAGGTCCAGATTGTCGAGGGATCACAGGTCTTTGAGCGCCTCGACGCCGTCGTCGGCGCGCCCTGGAGCCCGACGCCGCGCTTCGACGGGGTGATCTATCGCCTGGAGGCCCACCCCTGGTGGTGGGGCGTCCGCAACAACCCCAAGAAGGTCCCTCCAGGCCCTCAGAACCCCCTCGGGGCGCTCGTCCTGCGGGTGCTCCCCCACCACCCGCTCATCTTCCTGCACGGCACGAACCAGCCCGAGCTCCTCGACCGCGACGAGCGCGCGCTGAGCCACGGCTGCATCCGCCTGAAGGACCCCCAGCGCATCGCCGAGCACCTCATCGCCCGAGAGCAAGGCGCCGAGGGCGTCGAGATCCTTCAGCGCGCCCTCGATTCGAAGCGCCAGACCCGCAAGATCGACCTGAAGACGCCCATCCCCGTCTTCTTCGAGTACAACACCACCTTCGTCCACCCCGACACCGACCTCGTCCACTTCGCCCCCGACATCTACCGCGACGATCAGGCCCTCCCCAAGCCTCCCGCTGTCGACCCCTGGTGAGCCTGGCTGCACTCCCCCTCGCCTCACTCCCCCTCCTGTCCTCCCCCTCGTTTCACTCCCCCTCCTGTCCTCCCCCTCGTTTCACTCCCCCTCCTGTCCTCCCCCTCGTTTCACAAGGGGGAGGGACGCTCGCGGTTGGGGCAAGACGGATCGGCGAGTCGGCTTCGTTGATGGTCACGTCGGGATCGGCGGGTCGACTTCGATGCCGGTCACGTCGGGATCGGCGGGTCGACTTCGTTGATGCGATCCGCACGTTGGAGGTCCACCCGGGCTCGCGCCCGGGCCTACAATTTGTCCAGGGACGCCCCTTCGGGGCTGGCGACGGGCCTTCAACAATCGGGGAACAGACCCTCTCAAGCTAGCTCGATGTCTGCTTCCCATCCCCCAACATCTCCTCTGAAGTCAACATGGGTGAAACGCCCCACGAGGGCTGGCGCCCCATCGCCAGCCCCGCCGGAGGGCGGGGCGACCCGGGACAAAACCCAAGGCCCGGGCGCGAGCCCGGGTGGACCGTCAACGTGCGGATCGCATCAACGAAGTTGACTCCCCGATCTCGACGTGCCCGTCAACGAAGTCGACTCGTTGATCTCGACGTGACCGT
>SYOX01000029.1 GCA_005804885.1 Pseudomonadota bacterium | reverse complement strand
GCGCGGGCCGCGCGGGCGCGCCTGCTGGGCACCCTCCGGCTCCTCGGGCGTCAGCAGCGCGCCCTGGACGACCTCCAGGGGAGGATCGCCGGCGCAGCGCGCCGCCAGCTCGCCCGGCGCCGCGAGCAGGTCGAGGGCCTGGAGGCGCGCCGGGGCGCTCTGGACCCGGCGCGCGTCCTCGACCGCGGCTTCGCCTGGGTGACGGACGCCGAGGGCGCGCTGGTGCGGCGCGGCGATCAGATCCCCGTCGGCGGGCGCCTGCGGATCAGGCTGGCCGTCGGCGGCCTTGAGGCGATAAGGATCGAAAAAGATGAGCAAGGAGGCCAGGATGGCTGAAGAACGAGGGCCGCTGCCCACCCCCGAGGAGCTTCGCTACAGCGACGCCATCGACGAGCTGCGCCAGATCCTCCAGGGCATCGAGAACGAAGAGATCGACCTCGACGAGCTCAGCGCGCACGTCGAGCGCGCCGCGCTCTTGATCCGCACCTGCCGCGACCGCATCCAGCACACCGAGATGCGCGTGCGCAGAGTGCTCGAAGACCTCTCAGGAGAGGAGTGACATGGCAGACGTCAAGATCTATACGACCCCCTGGTGCGGCTACTGCCGAAGGGCCAAGGCGCTGCTCGATCGCAAGTCCGTGTCCTATCAGGAGATTGACGTCGACAACGACCTTGAGAAGCGCCGCTGGCTGGTCGAGGCCACCGGGCAGAGCACCGTCCCCCAGATCTTCATCAACGGCGCCTCCGTGGGCGGCTGCGACGACCTCCACGAGCTCGACCGCCGAGGGGGGCTCGACAGGCTGCTCAGCGTCGACGCGCCCTGAGCGACGCGCGCTCGCTCAGTCGATGTCCTCGATCTTCCAAAGGCCGCCTTCGAGGACGAAGGTCATCTTGCGCTGGCCGCCGTAGACCATGTGGGCGAGGTCGTCGCCGCGCTGCGTGATCGGGCTGTCCAGGCTGGCCTTGAGCTCCGTGGTCAGCTCGTCGATCTCGTCGCGGCGGCGCTCAAAGTCCTCGCGCAGCGACTCGGGGCTCATGTGGGCGGCGTAGCGCTCGGGGATGAAGCGCATCAGCCCCTCGTAGCGCCTGTCCTCCACGGCGCGGACGAAGGAGATCAGCGCCCGGCGCGGCGTCTCCTGGCTGTAGAGGTCGAGCACCCCGCCGGTGATCTTCCAGCCCTCGGCGGTCAACCGCATCTTCAGGGTGTCGTATTCGGAGTAGGTGACCTGGGCGCGCACCCGCGCGGCGCTGTTCTCCACGGCCTTGAGCTCGCCCGACATCGCCAGCAGGCCCTTGCGGCGCTCCTTCCAGCCGCTCACGAAGGCCTCCTGGGACATGCGCGCCTTGAGATCCGGCGCCAGCAGCTCATAGGCCGCCTCGGGATCGTCGGCCTCGATCGCCTCACCGTAGGAGACGACCACCTGCTGCGGCGCCGACGCCCCGCACCCCACCAACCCCACCACCACCAGCACGCCCAGCCACAGCCTCATCCGCCACCCCTCGCCTCAACCCCTCGCGGCCCAACGCCAGCGAGGGCCTCCTCTATTCTGCCTGACTATGGGGCATCGGCCATGCCTTGAACAAGGATCAGAGCCAGGGCAGCAGGGCGAGGGTGTTGGGTCGCTGGAGCAGGAGGGCGGCGGCGAGGTGGCCGTGGAGGGATTCGGGGATGAGATCGGCGACGAGGTTGGACTTCAAGGAGGGGTCCTGGCCAAGGAGGCTCTTGAGGTCGGCCTGCTGGTGGTCGACGAAGCGCAGGTGGATGTCGTCGCGGTGGAGGTCGGCCTTGGTGCAGGCGAGATCGATGGCGACGTCGAGGTCGCCGAGGTGGTCGACGAGGCCGACGGCCTTGGCGCGAGAGCCGGTGTAGACGCGGCCGCGGCCGAGGCGGTGGACCTTGCGCCGGGGCATGGCGCGGCCGACGGCGACGCGCTGGATGAAGCGGCGGTAGAAGGAGCGGATGTCCTGTCGCAGGTTGTGGAGCTCGCGCTCGGACAGGGCGCTGGTCAGGCTCATGAAGTTGGAGTCCTCGGAGTGGCTCACGGCGTCGATGTGGACGCCGAGCTTGTCGAGCAGGGCGCCGCCGGAGAGCTTGCCGGCGATGACGCCGATGGACCCGGTGATGGTCTCCGGGTGGGCGACGATCTCGTGGCAGGCCACGGCGATGTAGTAGCCGCCGCTGCCGGCGACGTTGCCCAGCGAGGCGATGACGGGCTTCTTGTCGGCCAGCTTGCGGATCTGGCGCCAGATCAGATCGCTGGCCAGCGCCGAGCCGCCCGGAGAGTCGATGCGCAGGACGACGGCCTTGACGCCGGGGTCGCTGGCGAGGCGCTTGAGGGCGCGCACGACGGGCTTGGGGGTGATGGTGTTCTGGATCTGCCGGGTCAGGCCGCCCTCGTTCCCCTGCAGGATCATGCCCTTGAGCTCAAGGACCGCGACCTGGGGGCGGCTGGCGCGGCGCAGCGGCTTCCAGGAGAGGTTCTTGATGTGGGTGGCCATGTAGCGCTCGGCGGCGACGAACTTGACGGGGCGCTCGCAGTCGGCCTCCAGGGTGGCCTTGACCTCGTCGGCGTAGACCATGTGGTCGATGAAGCCGAGGCGCCGCGCGTCGCGGGCGGCCATGGGGGCCTTGTCGAAGAGGGTCATGGCCTTGTCGACGGAGAGGCCCCGGCGGCGGCCGATGCGGGCGGCGGCGTGGTGGGTCAGGCCGTGCAGGAGCTGGCGCATCATGATCTGCTGGGGGCGCGTGATGGCGCGGCGCGTGAAGCGGTGCATGGCGGTCTTGTACCGGCCCAGGTTGATGAACTGGGCCTCGATGCCGGCCTTTTCGAAGGCGTCGCCCAGGAAGGTCATCTCCATCCGGGTGCCGAAGGTGTAGAGGCGGCCCGGCGGGGTCATCATGACGGCGTCGGAGGCCGTGGCCGCGACGTAGTCGTGCAGCAGGCCGCCGTCCATGTGGGAGACGACCCGCTTGCCGGCGCGGCGCAGCTTGTCCAGGCGCCCCGCGACGGCGTTGGCCTCGGCCAGCGAGGCCGGGCCGCCCTCGGCCTTGAAGTAGACGCCCTCGATGTCCGGGTCGGCGGCGATGCGGTCGATGGCCTCGTCAAAGACCCACCACGAGCCCCGGCTGGGCAGGCCGATCGTCAGCGGGCCGATCTTGCGGGACTTGCCGCGCAGGTTGACGCCCGAGGGCAGCTTGAGGGTGACAAAGCGACGCGGGCCCTTCTTGCTGCGGCTGATGAGCTTGAGCGCCCGCCGGGTCGTGGCCCGCAAGATGTTGATGAGGTTGAGCACGAAGGTGAAGAGTGCGCGGATCATGATCGGCGATCCTGGGTTCGGGCCGGGGCGAGCGCCCCCGGCCATTGGAGTAACCCCGGTGGGGTGGCCACGGCGGAGTGTCGCATCAAAATAAGCTCTCGGGGGCGCAGGTCAAAGCTGTTTGTCTGCCTCGCCCCCTCCCGAACATCAAGATGCGCGCGCCTCGCCTTCAGGTCCGCGCCCCAGCCGATCGCCCCTCCGATCGACCTCACGCGCTCCGGCCGATCCGACGTAGACCGGGCCGCCCCCGGCGCGCGCCCGGCGCTACAGAGCAGGCACGCCCCTGCGGGGCTGGCGACGGGGCGTCAATCTGCCGGCGGCGTGCCCCTCGATACCAGAACCCTCAACCCATCGTGTCCCTTGTGGCTTGTGACAGGGCGCACGCAGGCATCCATCCCGTCGTCAGCCCCGCCAGGGGCGAGACGCCGTCGGCATGATAGTCGCCCCAGGCGCGAGCCTGGGGCGGCCCTCAAGTGCGGCGCAAAAGTTGGCCTTTGGCCTCCATCCCTTACCATGCGGGGAGGCGCCTTGAGGCTGGCAGCGCACCCTGCCGTGGCCGCTGGCGCCATGGACTCGGCGGGCGTTCTTCGCCTCGGTGGCTCGACGACTGTCTCGTAAGTGTTTGTATTTCAATCACTTGCTGGCCGGACGAGCGGCGCGGCGCCCGGTGGTGAGGGAGGGTGTGTGGACGCTTCGATCTTGTCGGGGGCCCTGTCCAAGGTCGCCTTGCCGGCGTTGCTGCTCGGCGCGCTGCTGATCGCCTCGCACCTCTTCGCGCCGCCGCCCTCGTGGCAGGCGATCTCGCACGCGCTGCCGGTCGCCTTGATGGGCGCGGGGGCGCTGCTGGCGATCCGCTTCCGCAGGACGCGGGTCGTCTGGGCGATGGGGGTGATGGCCGCTGCGCTCTGGATCTTGCGCCGCGCCGCTGGCGATCCCGCGCTGGACGTGCTGCGCCAGGGCGCCTCGATCTGGCTGCCCTTCGCGCTGAGCCTGCTGGCGCTGACGCGCGAGCGCGGCGCGCTGACCGCCGAGGGGCTCGCCCGCTCAGGCGCGCTGCTGGCCCCGCTGGCGCTGCTGGCCTGGATCGCTCGCCCTGGCTTCTCCCATCAAGCCGCCTTCCTGACGACCCCCTTCCTCCCCTCGCCCTTGTCTGGCTTCGGCGCCCTCGGCCACGCCGCGACCCTGGCCTGGATCGTCGCCGCCCTGGCCGTCGCCTCGGCGCTGATCAGGCGCCAGGGGCCCCTGACCGGCGGCTTCCTGGGCGCCCTTGTGGCCGCCGGCGTCGCGACCTCCGCCTCGTCGATGTCGCTCTCCAACCTGTGGATGAGCGGCGCGGCGCTCGTGCTCGTCGTGGCCCTCGTTCAAGAATCCTACAGGATGGCCTTCCTCGACGAGCTCACCCGCCTGCCCGGCCGCCGCGCGCTCAACGAGGCCATGATGCGCCTTGGCCGCCGCTACACCCTGGCCATGCTCGACGTCGATCACTTCAAGCAGTTCAACGACAAGTACGGCCACGACGTCGGCGACCGCGTCCTTGAGCTGGTCGCCCTCCAGCTCTCGCGCGTCAGCGGCGGCGGCAGGGCCTTCCGCTACGGCGGCGAGGAGTTCACGATCCTCTTCGAAGGCAAGGAGGTCGAGGAGGTCAAGGAGCACCTGGAGGCCGTCCGCGTCGCCGTCGAGGGGGCCTCCCTCTTCATCCCCACCAGGCCCCGCGCCGGCCAGAAGCCCACCGGCCGGGGCCGCAAGGTCTCCGTCACGATCAGCATCGGCGCCGCCGCCCGCAACGACAAGCGGCGCTCCCCCGACGAGGTCCTCACCGCCGCCGACAAGGCCCTCTACCAGGCCAAGCGCAAGGGCCGCAATCAGACCTTCTGCTCAAAATAGCAAGCAATATCAATTTGTCAGGCGGCCCTCGAGTCTCGGGATTGGTTGGCGAATACTGCTTGCTCTTGAACTCGTCGGGGATCCGATCGAAGTCCGGCTGATCGCTGCACCGAAGGTAGATAAGCCAGCGATGGCCGTGATACCCGTTGAGGAAAGTAACGCTTGATCCAACTCCCGTAGGACTTCTGTGTCGCCAGGGCGTAGCGCCGGGCCTTCATGGTGTGCCTGACCATCTCCATCAACCTCATGTCGCCTCCAAAGCGCCTTGCCCTGTCCCCAGGCGCGTTTTGCCCCTGCGTCCGACGTGCCCAACACGGTCCCCCACAAAACGCGCCGCGTCAGCCCACGCTCAGGTCGTGTTATCGGGCGCATCCCCTTGTGGTTGCTCAGCTCCTCGCCCTTCAGGCGGCTTTTGCAGCCCGATCGCTTTCTTATCCACACTCTCCAGCGCGTTTTGATCGTGGCACCTTGTTCGGCAAGCCCGACTGTCGCGGGATCGGTGGGGATCGGGGCGGCGTGCTATGCCGCCGCGCACGCCCTGGTCTACGATCGGGATATCACCTTTGAGACGGTGCTCCCGTCGGCGGCATAGCACAGGCCAAGGGGTTGCTTACCCCGCCCGCCAGCGGTATAGTCTCGGGGAGGTATCCCGCCCGCAGGCGGGTTAAGAAGGATGTTAGCCGTTACGCAACCAATCGAAGGTTTGAACCTCGATGACAACCAGAAGGAAATCTCGCTTGAAACAGAATGACGCGCCCTACCTTGACCTCGTGCTGGAGCCGATTCGGGTTTGCGCAAAATACAAGCCCAAATTCGGCCAGGGAAACAAGGGCGGCGGTCTGACGTTGGAGCAATTCCAGACGCTGTATCAAGCGGACCCGTTCTACAACTGGTTCGGACTTGACCACCCAATGATGTATGCCGCTCATAAGTCGGCTGGCGGCATGACGAGTGTGTATCGCCAAATCGGGATCGGTTGCGAGAAGCTCTTCCGAACAGTCCTTCGCGATTCACTGGGCCTCTCGGATGACGACGTGACGTGGTCCTACGAGGTATTGCTGCCCACAGGCAAAAAGCGCACTCTCTACCTTGATGGCCGGGTGCCGCTCGATCGAATCCCAGACAAAGCCAAGCGGCATCAGTTCCATGAATGGATGAGGAAGTCCGCAGATGAGGTCGGCGTAGACCCCAAGGTATTCGCCACGCTGGACGGAACGGTCTTTGAGGTTCGACAGGGTTACAAGAGCAAGGACTCAAAGCGTCAGAATGCCGATATCGCGAACGCGGCGACGGCATACACGAAAGCATACCTACCATGCGCCGCAATACTATCAACGCAGATCGATGGCGATATCCTGTACCGATACAGAGGCGAGAAATGGGCAGTCATCACCGGCATCGTGGGTGCAAAGAACCCGCTGATTTCGACCTACGACTTCATGCGAGATGTTGTCGGCTATGACTTGGCAGGGTTTTTCAAGAGAAACAGGAAGATCCTTCGCAAGGAGGTAGAAGTCGTTCTGAAAGCGTTGCTTACACCGGAGGGTCAAGAATGAATTCACTTCCGGCGCGAGACCAACTTCGGCAGCGGGTTGAGTACACCTACAAGTTCAACGCTAAGACTGGGAGACACGGCTGGCTCAGGCTAACCCCTGCCTATTCTTTGAAAATCGTTGAAGAATTGGTCATTGGCCAAGCCAATGCGCAGCGGGTGTTGGACCCGTTTTGCGGGACGGGGACAACCGCGCTTTGCGCTGCATATCACGATCACGAAGGTGTAACCACTGACATTAATCCGTTCCTTGTCTGGCTTGCGCAGGCCAAGGCCGCGCACTACTCGCCGACAAGTATCGAGACGACCCGCGGTGCCTGCACGCAGGCGCTCACGCTGGTTGCCGACCGCGCAATCGAACCGGTATCGGCCCCGCCCATATTCAACATTGAACGCTGGTGGAGTGCAGAGGCACTGGAATTCCTCTGTCTACTTCGCGCAGCGATTGAGCACGTCACGCAACCCGATACCGAAATCCGTAACTTACTACTGGTAGCGTTCTGCCGCACGTTGATTGAGCAGTCAAATGCAGCTTTCAACCACCAGTCGATGTCCTTCAAAGGCGAGGATAACCAAGCTCTTCTATTCCCCATTGATAGAGGGGCAGCATTCGAGGCGGATGTGCAGTTTGTGCTGAGTGGCGCTGCTGAGAATCCTGCGGGTTCGGCGTCGGTTATCCTTGCTGACTCGCGAGGGTTGAGGAAGGCACTTTCGGGGCCATTCGATTTGGTGATTACGTCGCCACCGTATGCCAATCGTATGTCCTATATTCGTGAGTTGCGCCCATACATGTACTGGCTGGGATTTCTCCAGAACGGCAGAGACGCGGGTGAACTCGATTGGACCGCCATCGGTGGAACTTGGGGGATTGCAACAAGTCGGCTCACGGATTGGGAACGCCCAGAGAAGCATTTCAAGAGCGCGCATCTGACAGATGCTCTTCAGGCCATCGCGCATTCCGAGAATAAGAATGGAGTCTTGCTTGCCAAGTATGTAGCAAAATACTTCGATGACATGTGGGCACATTTTTGTGAACTGCCAGAATTACTGGCTTCCGGCGCGGAACTGCACTACATCGTCGGCAACTCAACCTTCTATGGAACGCTTGTTTCAACCGAGCGTCTGTACGCCGAGATGCTGTCTGAGCTTGGGTTCTCGCAAGTCGAATGTCGGCCTATTCGTAAGCGGAACTCGAAGAAGGCACTCATCGAGTTCGATGTCGTGGCCCGATGGAAGTAACGGCTAACAAGGCGCTGCACCGGAGGGCATTTCCGCTGCGCTCCACATTGCCGCCGGTGAGCTTGGTCGTTAGAACGCCCTTTCCCAAACTCCAAGACATAAAAGGAGAAGATCATTGAGTGAGCATATTGGAAAGAGAATCAGAGAGCATTATGAAGAGTTCATCAAACATAACAACCCAGCAAATATTGCAAGATGGCCAATAATTGCTGGCCTTGACGCCAAAGTCACAACCTTTGACAACAGAATCATAGTGCTGGCTATACATACTGGTAACAAGATTATGTTTAGAGGCGAAGGACTTGATCCGACAAACTCATCCATTGTAGGCGCTACAAGTTTAGACAGCACAACCAAAGAGACCGTTCGTCGAAACTTAGAACGTTTTTACAACCTCAACCCTTTCGATGCTGTATTTATTTTTGATGCAGACAACACACTTCCGGAGTCAGAGTTCGAAAGAGCTTACCAAAAACATCAGACCGCGCTAGGTTTATCTCCGATGAAGATTTTTCTATCCCACAAGACAATCGATAAGCCCCTTGTGAACGACTATAAAGAGACACTAGACTTGCTGGGCTACGATACATGGCTCGACACCGATGCGATGACAGCAGGAGCGAATCCTACACGCGCAATCATGGAAGGGATCGAAAACTCCTGCGCTACAGTTTTCTTCATCACACCCAACTTCACAGACGAAAAATGGCTAGCTGAAGAAATTGATCAATCAATCGCAAGAAAACGTGAACAGGGGGAAAGGTTTTCGATCATCACACTGGTTTTCAAAGAACCGAATAAACCTGCCCCTGGCGTACCTAAACTTCTGAGAAGATACATTTACAAAGAACCGACAAGTCCCCTGAATGGACTTCGAGAGATAATAAGGGCCTTACCGATTATGCCAGGAGCGGTCCACTGGAGGTAAACCCCACGAAGGCGTTCTAACAAGTCGCTGGAACAGTCTCGCCCACTTGGGCGCCCCAAGCGCCTGTGGTAGTGTGAAGTTCTTCATAAAGTTCAACCGACTCGTCCTTCGGGGGACTCGCCGCAGAACTCTCATCCGTTATGTCGTCGAGCGGGGATCTCGGCGCGGCGCGCCGCCCGAGGGCGCGTCGGGCGGATCCCACCGCCGCAGGTCGACGCGGTCGGCGGCGCGCTGCCCCGGAGGCACCAGCCAGACCTGATCGCTGAAGGGCGCCACGCCGCCGGGCTGATCGGCGGCCACGACCGATACGACCTCGAAGCCCAGCTCCCGGCGCAGGCGATCGACCCGCGCGATGACCTCGCGGCTGGCCTGGCAGTAGCCGTCGGTGATCACCAGGACGTCGGCCCGCTCGTAGCGCTCGACCTCCAGCAGCTCCAGCGCCCGCACCAGCGGCCCGTCGAAGTCCGTGCCGGCGTGGAAGGACATCGTCAAGAACTCCAGCAGCCGCTCGACGGCCCCGAGGCCGCGGCCGATGTCCATGTCCGTGAACTCGCCCGGCCCCCCGAAGAGCATCAGGCGCACCGCGCGCCCCTGGGGCCGGGCTCGCCGGATCACGGCCAGGATCACGGCCTTGGCCACCACCTCCGGGTGCCCCATCATCGACCCGCTCGTGTCCACGCACGCGATGATCGGCCCGCGCCTTGCGCGCGAGGGCTCGTCGACCGGCCCCGTGACCTCCAGCGCCATCAGCCGCCGATCTGCGTAGCGCTGGTAGAAGAGATCCTCGACCTGCGCGTCGCCCAGCAGCGCCAGCTCCCCCGGCAGCACGTCCGAGAGCTCCCCCCCGATCTGCACCCCCACGACCTTGTCTCGACCCCGGCGCGGCGCGCCGCGAGGTCGCCGCGATGACACCTCCAGCCGCCCCAGCTCCTCCGCGATGGCCCGCAGCGACTCGGCCTCCTCCATCAGCCTCGCCATCATCCCCAGGTCGCGCAGCATCGTCGCCTCAAGGTGTCCGCGCCCGAAGCCCCAGCCCAGGCCCGGCAGGATCCGGTTGAGGTCGTCCAGCACGCCGTCCTGAGCCGAGAGGTCGTTGAAGACGCCGTCGAGCAGCGCCTTCGGATCGAGGCCGCCCGCAGGTGGCCCGTCCTCCCCGGAAGCGGCCGCGCTCGTCGTCGGCTCGCCCTCGGCCGGATCGCCTCCCTCGGGCGGATCTCCGTCGGTATCATCTTGATCGGACTTGTCTTTTTCGTCGGCGTCCGCGCCGCAGGGCGAGGTGGGGTCGCCCGCGCGGCGAGCGGGGGTTGGGGAGAGCTGGCCCTCGTCGTCGAGGAGGCGGTCGAGCAGGGGGGCGAGCCAGGTCAGGACCGAGACGGTGACGGTGACGGCGCGCAGCGCATTGCCCTTGCACAGCCGTCGGGCCAGGGCCATCTCGTCGGGGGCGGCGTTCAGGAGCAGCTCGACGACGGGGTGGCCGGCCTCGGAGGTCGTGCCGGCGAGCCAGAGGGCCAGGTGCGGGGAGGCGCCGTCGAGGAGGTCGCCGACGCGCAGGCGGCGCAGGGGGGCCATGCCAGGGTGGAGGGCGAGCAGGTCGGCCAGCGCCTCGGGGTCAACGGGCGTCATGGGGCAGCTCCTCCTCGGAAGGGGTGGGGAAGAGCTCGGCGGTGGTCGCGCGGAAGCGGCGCATCAGGGCGACGAAGGCGGCCTCGGCTTCGGCGTGGCTGGCGCCCAGGGCGCCGCGCATCCACTGGCGGGCGGCCTCGTCGCCCTCGGCGGCCCGGGCGAGGTCGAAGAGGGCGTCGTCCTCGATGGCGGCGCGGCGGACGTGGGCGTGCCAGGGGGCGCCCTCGGGGGGGCGGACGGCGGCGCGGGCGCGCTCAAGGCGCTTGGGGTCGCTGAGCAGGTTGCCCTCGGGCAGCAGGCCGATCCAGGCCTCGGGCGGGGCGCCGGCGGCGCCGAGCCAGACCAGGGGGACGAAGTCGTCGTCGTAGAAGAGGACGCTGGTGCCTCGGCTGTAGAGCGCGAAGGCGCCGAAGAGCTGCCCGCAGGCGCTGAAGGCGGCCAGCCTCGGCCTGTAGGCGCGGATCAGCGCGCGGAAGGGTTCGAGGGCCTGCTGGAGCGTGCTGCGGGCGGCGATCATGACGGAGAGGGCCTCGGGGGGCAGCTCGTGGAGCCAGAGCGAGCCGTCGAAGTGGTGCAGGAGGTCCTGGCGTCGTCGGTCGAGGGCGGCCTCCAGGGCGCGTGCGCGCGCCTCGATGTCGTCCAGGAGCGCGAGCCGCTGGTTCTTGATGGCGCCCAGCGGGAGGTGGGGCTCGGGGGGGCGCCGCAGGGCGTCGGTCAGGCGGCGCAGCGGCAGCAGGTCGATCTCGACGCGCTGGGCGCCCAGGACGGCCTCGCAGACGGCGCGCTGGACCTCGGCGTCGTCCTCGCAGGGGGTGCCGAAGCAGTGGCGCAGCAGCAGCAGGTCGGCGTTGGAGAGGTGATCGCGGCCGCTGGTCAGGGCCGCCACCCGCAACAGCTCGACGGCGTGGCGCCAGCGGCGGTCGCTGGCCTCGATCCCGGCGCGCTGGAGCGCCTCGCGGATCGCTACGATCACCTGCTGGGCGACCTCGTCGGCCTGGACGCGGCGGCTCAGGCGGCGCAGCAGCGTCAGATCGTCGAGGCGCAGCCGGTCGTCGGGCGCGGGCGCGAAGTCGTCGAGCTGCCCGAGGCAGACCTGCAAGAAGCTCTCGCGGCTGGCCAGCGGCAGGACGGGGAGCCGCACGAGGAAGCGGTCAAAGAGCGCCGCCAGCGTGTCCTCCTGGGGCGGCTCGTTGCTGGCGCCGATGAGCCCCTGGAGCGGGACGGCGTCGCGGGGGGCGCCGTGGTGGAAGATCCGCTCGTTGATCACGGTCAGGAGGCTGTTGAGGATGGCGCTGTTGGCCTTGAAGATCTCATCGAGGAAGGCCACATGGGCGTCGGGCAGGTAGCCGCTGGTCTGGCGGCGGTAATCCTCCTGCTTGAGCCCAGGGATGCTGACGGGCCCAAAAAGCTCATCCGGGTGGGTGAAGCGCGACAGCAGGTACTCGAAGTAGCGGCCGTCCTCCAGGCACAGGCAGATCGCGCGGGCGAGCTGGCTCTTGGCCGTCCCCGGCGGACCCAGCAGCAGCACATGGTGGCCGGCCAGCAGCGCCAGCAGCGTCATCCTGACGTGCTCGCGGCGCTCCAGAAAGGCCCCGTCGAGCCCCTCGATGAGCCGCCCCACCTTCTCCCGGATCGCCCCGACCTGCGCCTCCTCTCCCATCGCCTCCCTCGCCGTCATCCCTATCTCCGCCGTCACCTTAGACATTTTACAGGGGCCTGTCGCTAGAGGTCGATCGGGGTCTCTGAGGGATCGGGCGAGCCTGGAGAGTCCGGCCTCTCCTCGTTGAGCACCTGCGCGGACTCCAGCAGGAGGGGGAAGGTGATCCCGCCGCCGACGTCTCGATCCAGCGACAGGCGGCCGGCCACGGTCGCGATGGAGCCCGCGTGGACCCAGCCCTCGGTGCTGACGATGAGCGCTTGCCCGCCGACCTCGTCGCACAGGTGGAGCCAGTTCAGCCCCTTGATCCGGGGCCACGCGGACATGACGCGAGCCCGGATGCGGATCGTCTCGCCGGCGAGGGCGCGCTTGGTGGCCTCGACCTGAGCGATGGTCTTGAGGTCGTGCGCGGCGGCGTCGGGGAAGGGGTCGAAGGCCACGAAGCCCCGGCAGTCGAAGGTGTGGCGTCGTCGCGCGGCCTCGGAGGCCGTGGTCGGTGCGGCTGCGGGCGATCCGGGATCGCTCTTCGGGGCCGCGGTCGGCCCTTCCGGGTTGGTGAGGTCGGGCGGATCGTCACCGTCGGGCTTGCTGGCCTGCTCGGCGGGCGCGGGGTCGAGGAGGAGCCCTACGACGAGGCCGCCGGCCAGGGCGCCGATCAGGAAGATGGGGATCGCCAACCACGATCTGAACCAGGTGCTCACGGATCACCTCCTGCGCGCGGCGCGGGTCGGTGAGGACGCGCTCGGCGACGTCCCCGTCACTTTGAGCCTGAGCTTGGGCCTGAGGCCGTCGGGGTCATGTCGAGGATCTTCGGGCGGTCGAGCTCTCCGTCGGCGTAGTGGGTCTTCTCAAGGCGGCCGATGGCGTGGAGGCTGCGGACCATGATCTTGCCGGAGTCGGGGTAGGTGCAGACCTCGTTGGGGTCGTTGCGGCCGATGGCGAGGTAGACGAGGTCGCGGTCGAAGGGGTTGGCGAGCTGGTGGGCGACGCCGGTGCCGGCCGGGCAGGAGATGCAGTCGCCGGGGCCGACCTCGCGGACGGCGTCGCCGTAGCGCAGCAGGCCCCGGCCTTCGAGGATGTAGAAGACCTCGTCCTCGATCTGGTGGGTGTGGAAGGGGCACACGGAGCGGCCCGGCGGGCACCGGCTCAGGTTGACGCCGAGGCTGCCGGGCGCCGACATCGAGGGCGTCAGGATCTTGTAGCCGCCGCCCCAGTGATCCCCGCTGAGGTGGAGGTGCTCTTCGGCCTCGTCGACGTTGACGACTTGCGCGGGGGGCTTGGGGGTCTCGGGCGCGGTCATGATCGGGGCCTCCAGGTGTGGCAGGATCGACGGGTTGATCGACAGTCTCACATCAAGAGCACCGGAGGGAAGCGGCGGCGTGGGTCCCATCCTTCTTGACAGGTTTGCTCAGTGAAGCCTGAAGTCCTGCCACGCCCGCCGATCGCCCCACGCTCCTCGCACCGCCCCACGCTCCTCGCACCGCCCCCGTTGGGGACGGGCTCGTCGGGTGGGGCTTGGAGGCGCGGGTGGGCTGCGCCCGTTGGGCGCAGGCCGGCGGGCGGGCCAGGGCGGATCGCAGGGGCGGATCAGCGCGTCGAAGTGGGCCTGTGGATTGGGGTTTTCACGCCCCCTGGTGTCGACATCGGTCGTGCGCTGGCCTGCGACCGAG
>SYOX01000202.1 GCA_005804885.1 Pseudomonadota bacterium | reverse complement strand
GGGGCGACCTGCGGCTTCTTCCCGGTGGATCACGCGACCTTGGAGTACATGAGGCAGTCGGGGCGCGACGAGGCGCACATCCAGAACGTCGAGCGCTATTACAAGGCGCAGGGGCTCTTCCGGACGGAAGAGACGCCGGACCCGGAGTTCACCGACACGCTGCACCTGGATCTGTCGGAGGTCGAGCCGGCGCTGGCCGGGCCGAAGCGGCCCCAGGATCGGGTCAACCTGTCGGACATGAAGGAGGCCTTCCAGGCCTCCTTGACGGCGCCCTCGGGGCACAAGGGCCACGGGCTGCCGGCTTCGAAGGTGGGGGCCAACGCCGACGTCAAGGTCAAGGGCGGGCAGGATTACACCATCCGGCACGGCGACGTGGTGAGCGCGGCGATCACCTCGTGCACGAACACCTCGAACCCCTCGGTGATGCTGGCCGCCGGGCTCGTCGCGCGCAAGGCGCGAGAGCGCGGCCTGATGATCAAGCCCTGGGTCAAGCCCTCGCTGGCCCCTGGCTCGCGGGTGGTGACGGAGTACTACAAGGCCGCCGGGCTCGACGCTGATCTGGACGCGCTGGGCTTCCACGTCGTCGGCTACGGTTGTACCACATGCATTGCGGAGGGGACGCCCGTGCTCATGGGCGACGGCCTGGCGCGCCCCATCGAGGACCTGCCCGACGGGGGCGGGTCGGTGGTCTTCGGGCCTGACGCGGCGACGCGTCGGTTGGGGCTGGCTCTGCAGACCGAGGCCTTCTCCAAGGGTGAGGCGCGCTGCGTCGAGCTGATCCTTCAGGATGGCCGCGCCTTGACCTGCACCCCCGATCATCAGGTGCTGCGCAGCGACGGCATCTTCGTTCGTGCTGACGCCCTCAAGCCCGGCGTTGATCGTGTGCTGGTCGGCCCGGACGCGCCCTGTGATGTGCGGGGCGAGGACGAGCGGGGCTATGTGCTTGAGGCGGGCGAGTTGGCGTTCCGCCTGGATGAAGCGCACGAGCGGCGTTCGGCGTTGGCCTTCGTTCGCCTGCTGGGCTTCCTGATGGGCGATGGCTCCATCTCCGAGATGGGTCAGGGTCGCATCAGCGTCGGTCAGGCGATGGATCGGGAGGTGATCCTCAACGACATCGAGCTGGTGACCGGCCAGCGGCCATCGGCCGGGATGTATGATGACATCAAGTGGTCGGTGATCCTGCCCAAGTCGCTCACACAGGCCTTCCTGGCTCTGGACGGGGTCGAGAGCGGACGCCGCATCCATCAGCCCGCGTCGCTGCCGGCGTTCATCACCGATCCGGGGTGCCCGGTCTCGTTGGTGCGTGAGTTCCTGGCCGGCCACTTTGGCGCAGACGGCTGGGCGCCCGGCGCCAACCGCGCCACCGGGTGTCTGGTCCAGCCCGCGCTGATGCACGCCGCGCTGACCGAGCATGTGCCCCAGATGAAGGCTCAGATGGAGGTGATTTCGAGCCTCCTGGCCCGCTGCGGGGTGGACATGTCGGCCAGCGCGGTGCTGGAGTACCCGGTGCGCCACGCCGAGTCGAGCTGGCGCGCCAAGGACGACAAGGCCCGGGTCGAGGTTCGCCTCACCGTGCCGGACGGCCTCGGTTTCGTGGAGCGGGTCGGCTACCGCTACTGCATCCAGAAGTCGATGGTCGCCGCGGCGGCCTGCGTTCACTGGCGGACGGTCAAGAACATTGGCCGCCAGCGCCTCCAGGTGGCCGACGCGATCCGCGCCGCCCACGCCAACGACCCTTCGCTCTCGTTCGAGCGCGCCAGGAGCACGGTGGCGGAGGACTTCGCCCGTCGCGAGGTCGTCCTCTTCGAGCACTACGTCCTGTTGGAGGGCTACGATCGCTATGGTCGTCTGCCCGCCAGCGTCGACTTCAAGCCGCTCCACCGAGAGAGCGCCGGCTTCCCCTCGCTGAGCGAGGAGATGACCCAGATCGGCGCGGGCGACTGGCTGTCCACCGAAGACTCGCCGCGCGATCGCCCGCGCTATATTTGTTACAAGGGCGACACCACCGTCCCGATGCTCTCGCTGGCCGTCCTTGGGGTCCGGGAGGCGGGCCAGCGGCCCGTCTACGATCTGTCGGTGGCCGGGGCCCAGGCCTTTGTCGCTGGCGGTGTCTGTGTTCACAACTGCATCGGTAATTCCGGTCCTCTAGATCCGAATATCGAGGAAGCCATTGCAGAGGCTGATCTGATCGTGGCCAGCGTCCTGTCGGGCAACCGGAACTTCGAGGGTCGGGTGCACCAGAACGTGCAGGCCAACTTCCTGGCCAGCCCCCCGCTGGTGGTCGCCTACGCGCTGGCCGGGACGGTCGACATCGACCTGACGACCGAGCCCATCGACAAGGGAAAGGACGGCCAGGACGTATACCTCACGGACATCTGGCCGTCGGTTGCCGAGATCCGCGAGACGATGCAGCGCTGCATCACCCCGCAGATGTTCCGGGATCGCTACGCCGACGCCACCGAGGAGCCGCGCTGGGACGCCATCGACGCCGTGGAGTCCGACCTCTACCCGTGGAGCGCCGAGAGCACCTACATCCAGCTGCCCTCCTTCTTCGAGGGGCTGGCCCCGGAGGTCTCGCCCATCGAGTCCATCCAGGGCGCCCGCGTCCTG
>SYOX01000201.1 GCA_005804885.1 Pseudomonadota bacterium | reverse complement strand
GCCAGCGACCAGATCCTCGATGGCCTGGTGGATGCGGGCCCGCTGGTCCATGCCGGTGGGGGCCAGCACCTCGGTCACGGAGCCGGCGTAGGTGCACAGCGCCACCGTGTCGCCGGGCTTGAGCTGGTTGACGAGCAGGTGAAGGGCCTGCTGGGCCAGCGGCAGCTTGTCGGGCGACTGCATCGAGCCGGAGGTGTCGACCAGGAAGACGAGGTGGGCGGCCTTGCGCTCCTGCTCGGACAGCGCCCGGCCCTGCACGCCGACCCGCAGCAGCACGGTGTCGGTCTTGAAGGGCGAGGGGGCGGCCTCGAAGTCGACGTTGAAGGGCAGGGTGCCGTCGGGCTGCTTGTAGTTGTAGCGGAAGAAGTTGACGAACTCCTCGACCCGCACGGCTGCGGCCGGCGGCAGCCCGCCGCTCTGGAGCTTGCGCCGCGCGATGGTGTAGGCCCCCGTGTCCACGTCGATCGAGAAGGTCGACAGCTTGTCCTTGGCCGGGTCCACGAAGGGGTTGACGCCGTAGTCCTTGAAGTCCTCGGCGCTGGAGGGGTCAGGTGCGACGGCGCCCATATCGCCGCCTTTATTGCCGATGGGGGCCTGATCCGCGGGCTTGGGCGCAGGGATCAGCCCGGGCTGCCCGCTCGACTCCTTCCTGGCCGCCTCGACGGGCGCCGCGCTGGGGTCCTGGGCGGGGGCGTCCGCCTTTGCTCCGGCCTCGGCCTCGTCGGCCTCCTCCTGGACGGGCTGGGGAGGGAGGTTCTGGGGCGGCTCGTTGGCCTGGGGTTTGCCCTCCGGCTTTTCGGAGGGGGCTTCGGCGTTCGTGGTGGCGGGGGCCTGCTCGGTCTTTGCGTCGCGGGCCGCATCGCAGCCGAGGGCGGTGGCGATGATGAGGCCGATGAGGCAGAGGGCCTTGAGGGCGTGTCGGTTTTTTCGGGAGGTCATGGCGTCTCTCCGTGCTGTGGGGCGTGCGTTGGTCATGGTCTGGACGTCGTACTGACGGGCATCGAACTTGCCTCGGTGGGTGACAGGGCGCCGCTGGGTGCCTGATGGTTGTGGCCTAACGCAGCCCAGGAAGCAACGATCTAAAGGGTCGGCGTGTTTGTCGCGGGGAGGGCTTGTGGGGAGCGGGAGGGGGCGGAAGAGGCTTCAATTCCCCTTGACAGGGAGGGGGGGATGAGTTAGTTCATGCGTCCCCGCCGGGGTGTGGCGCAGCCTGGTAGCGCACTTGCATGGGGTGCAAGTGGTCGCTGGTTCGAATCCAGTCACCCCGATCCGGTCACGACGGCCTTCAAGCAATTGAAGGCCGTTCGCGCTTGGGCTCCAGATTCCAAGTGGACCCATCACCCCTCTTTGAGCCTTCATCATCTCCAATACTGTCCTGGTCCCCTGGTCGTGATGCAGGATGCAGGGCGCCGAACACAGCGACAAGGGGAGCAGGAGATGGAGCGCGAGGGCGCAGCCCCGGACAGGGCGTCGACAAGTTCCACGAGATCGAGGCCTTCAGGGCCACTTTTGCGATGGAGATGACATGGCGATGAACTTCGAGCGCTCGACGGTGGCGATCAGCGGGCGTTTCGCGGACTGGTCCAAGGCGGATCTGGAGATCCTCCTCAAGTCTCGAGGTGCGTGGCGCGTGGCCGGGGCACCCAGCAAGGGGGTCCTGGCGCTGTTGAGCGCGGAGGTCGAGGGCAAGAATGTGGACAAGGCCAGCGCGCTGGGCATCCCGGTGATCCTGGCCGATGGGGTGCGCGAGGCGCTTGGTCCGGCCCTGGGCGGCTTCCGACAGCGCCTGGAGAGGCTCCAGGCCGACCCCACCCGCAACACCCACGACCACACCTTCGTCATGGGGGCGCCGGTGGCGCCCGAGGTGCTGGCGAGGGTCGAGGAGCGGATCGGCTTCGCCCTGCCCGAGGAGGCGCGCACCCTCTGGTCCCAGCTCGACGGCCTCTCGTGGCTCTGGGCCAACCGCCCCATCGCCCCCGGCTGCCGCGACACGCCGCTGGCGTGGAGCCAGGCCTGCCATGGGGACGGCCCGCTGTGGGGGGCGATCCACGCCTGCAAGGAGAAGGGCGACTGGTTCCACATGGGCATGGTCGCCATCCCCCCGGTGGAGACCATCTTCTTCACGAAGTGGGACGGGATGATGTTCAGCAGCGATGCCTTCGGGGCGCGAGACAAGATCAAGCTGGGCAGGCGGTCGGTCAACGCCCGGAAGTTCTTCGCCAACCTCTTCCTCTTCGACCTCTTCCACCCCTATTACCAGGCTGGCCTTTGGGCCGACGAGGAGTCGGGCCAGCTCAGCGTGGTCTACGCCAGCGATCACGGCGCCGACTGGGGCATGGCCGCGGCCGTCCCGCTGGAGATCTACATGGAGAGCATCCTGGTCGAGAAGGGGGCGGAGCGCCCCATCGCGCTGACCAGCAAGCTGGGCGCGACGCGCGCCATCGTCAACTACGCCCACAAGCCCTATGTGGTGCTGTCGCCCTACCGGGACATGTAGAACCCGGCCGAGCCGACGGGAGCGCCTGGGGACTGGTCATGGCTCCAGGGCGAGGCTCGGGTTCGCTGGCGCGTTTGGGCTTGCCGGCGGTCTGCGGCCCTGATATGCCTTGCGCCGGCGAGGTCCCAAGGGGAGATCCCAGGCTGTGCGCGTCCGAGAAGGACGACCTGGGAAGGTCCAGGCGGTTGATCTTGCTGGCGTCGACATCGACGCCATGATTTCGGGTGGGGTGGCTTGCGGAGGGGGAGCAAGCGGTCGCTGGGCTGGACCCGGCGACCCCGATGGCTCAAGAAGCCACTCGAAGTGCGGGTGGCTTTTTTCGTTCTTTCCGGGGACACTGGTTTCATGCGCTACGATCCCCTCGCCATCACCCAGAACCTCATCCGAAACACCCTCAGCTACGCCGTGGGCGCTAAAGGTGCGGAGTATCGAGATTTTTTTGGAGAGGGCGGGTACAGGCGGCCGGAGGATTACGCCCGCGAGATCGCGCAGATGCAGGCCGAGCGGCCGGAGCTTGTCAGCGTCCACGGGCTCTGGCCCAGGACGATCGGGGGCCGGCACCTGCAGGTCGTGCGGCTGCGGCGGCCGGGCTTGCCGGAGGGCGCGCCGAGGGTCTTGCTCACGGCGCTGCTGCACGCCCGCGAGTTCATCGGCGGCGAGTCGGCCATGGACTTCCTGGGGTCGCTGGTCGAGGGCCGGGGGGAGCAGGCCGCCGCGCTGCTGGAGCGCTGCGAGGTGGACGTGATCCCGGTGGCCAACCCCGACGGCGTGGCGCTCAACATGCGGCGGATCGAGGGTCGAGGCGCCCGCTTCGGGGCCCTGCACCGGGGCAACGCGCGCGGGGTGGATCTGAACCGGAACTTCGAGGCGAGGTACAGCAACCTGGAGCGGACCTACCGGTGGCGCTTCAGCGACGAGTTCTCGGGCAGGCGGGCCTTCTCCGAGGCCGAGAGCCAGGCGCTCAAGAAGCTGGTCGAGGCCCGCGGCTACACCGCGGCGATCAACCTGCACAGCTACTCGTCGGTCTTCATCGTGCCGCGCTTCGGCTCCGACGAGGTTGACGCGCTCTCCGAGGCCGTGGCCAGGACCCTGCCGGCGCTCCAGCCCCACGAGCCCTACGAGGTCGTGCGCGGCTCCGTCTTCTTCCGGCAGAACCGGGCCATGGCGCTCTTGTTCACCGCGGCGCGCGGCACCCGCTGGGTCAACGGGACCTTCGACGACTGGTTGATGGACCAGGGCGCCCACGCGCTCTTGATCGAGATCGCCAAGCCGGGCTTCTTGCCCGAGCACGTCGGCGAGATGGCCCTGAGCCACCTGCGGGCCTTCAACCCCTCGCCTCAGGACCGGGCCCGGGCGGTCGAGAACGTCCTGCCAGCGATGTTTGCCTTCTACCACGGGATCCTGGACGGCGTTCAGGCCAAGGAGAGCCGATGAGCGAGCGCGAGAGCGAGATCGAGCCGGAGAGCGCAGGCGAGGGCGAGGGCGAGGGCGAGCGGTCGCCCGGCGACATCGTCAGGCTCGAGATCGACGGCCGGGAGATCGTCCTGGTGGGGACGGCCCACATCTCCCAGGAGTCGGTCGAGACGGTGCGCCGGATCGTCGTCGAGGAGCACCCCGACACCGTGTGCGTCGAGCTCGATGAGCAGCGCCACAAGGCTCTGAGGGACGCCCGCTGGTGGGAGTCGCTCAACCTCTTCGAGGTCATCCGCAAGGGTCAGGCGCCCTTCTTGATCGCCAACCTCGTGCTCTCCTCCTACCAGAAGCGCCTCGGCCTCCAGACCGGGGTCAAGCCCGGCAGCGAACTGGCCGAGGCCGCCCAGGTGGCCGAGAGCATGGGGATAGGGGTCGCGCTCATCGACCGCAACATCCGCACGACGCTGCTGCGCGCGTGGCGCAAGACGGGCTTCTTCAAGAAGGTGATGCTGGCCTCGGAGCTGATGGCCAGCGCCATGATGCCGGCTGGCTCCGACGTGGCCGAGTTGAGCGAGGAGGACCTCAGGCGCCTGCGCCAGGGCGACACCCTGTCGGTCATGCTCGAAGAGATGGGCGAGCGCATGCCGACGATCAAGCAGGTGCTCGTCGACGAGCGGGACACCTTCATGGCCGAGGGGATCCGCAAGGCGCCGGGCCAGAAGATCGTCGCCGTCGTCGGCGCCGCCCACCTGCCCGGCATCCAGCGGCGCCTGGCAGGTGCGCCGACCGCCCAGGCCACCCTCGACGAGATCGGCACCATCCCGGAGAAGAGCCTCGTCTCGCGCTCGGTGCCCTGGCTCATCCCGGCCATCGTCATGGTCCTCTTCGTCGTGGGCTTCTTCTTCGGAGACACGGCGAAGTTTCAGGAGGCGGCCTTGGCCTGGGTGCTGTCCACCGGCCTGCTGGCGGCCGCTGGGACGATCCTGGCCCTGGGCCACCCGCTGACGATCGTGGTGGCCTTCCTCGCGGCCCCCATCACCACCCTGAACCCGACCATCGGCGTCGGCTTCTTCACCGGGCTTGTGCAGGCCTACATCTGCCCCCCGAGCGTGCGCGACATGGAGCGGATCGGCGACGACCTCGTCCACTGGAAGGGCTGGTGGACCAACCGCCTGGGCCGCGTCCTGACTGTCTTTTTTCTCTCTTCTCTTGGTGGCAGCATCGGGGTCTTTGCTGCCTTCGGGTGGCTCAAGGATCTCATCTAAACTCCTCAAGGAGGTACCATGCTCTCGACCGCGATGCAGGCCGCCCTGCTCAAGCAGCTCAACCACGAGTTCTTCTCCTCCTACGTCTACCTCGCCATGGCCGCCTGGTGCGAAGACAAGGGCGTGCGCGGCTTCGGCCGCTGGATGCGCATCCAGGCCCAGGAGGAGATGGCCCACGCCATGATCATCTACCGATACCTCGGCGACAGGGACTGCCGCGTCATCCTGGACACCATCCAGAAGCCCGAGGCCGACTTCGGCTCCATCATGGAGGTCTTCCGGGCCGCGCTGGAGCACGAGCGGCAGGTCTCGCGCAGCTTCGCCTCGATCGCCGCGCTGGCCCAGGACGAGCGCGACTTCGCCACCGGCAACTTCGTCCAGTTCTTCATCGACGAGCAGGTCGAGGAGGAGGCCTCCTTCCGCGATCTTATCGACCAGCTCAAGCTCGTCGGGGACCACGGGCACGCGATCTTCATGCTCGATAGAGAGTTCGGCCAGCGTCAGTTCGTCCTGCCCGCCCAGCTCCAGAACTTCTAGCCGCGCCGACGCAGCGTCGGGGGTCGCGCAGCGCTCAAGCTGCGCTCAGAGGCGCCGACGCTGCGTCAGGGGGCTCGAAGCGCCCAATGGCGCCGACGCAGCGTCGGGGAGCGCGCAGCGCTCAGCGGCGCCGACGCAGCGTCAAGACGACCGCGGCGCCCAGAGCGGCGAGCAGCGCGCCGATGGGCAGGCTGCGGGCAGGCGCGGCGGGGGTCGCGCAGGTGCAGTTGTCGCCGCCGCCCCGCACAACGTCGGGGTTGTCGGGGATCTCGGGCTCGCCCTCCGGCTCGCCCTCCGGCTCGGGCTCGACGCTCGTCGGGAGGATCGTGAGCAGGAGGTTGGCGCTGGCCGTCGCCAGGAAGGTGTTGCTGGCCGTCAGCAAGACGTCGTAATCGCCCGGCTCAACCGCGGCCCCCGAGATGTCCCGACCATCCCAGGTCAACTCCAGCGCGAAGGAGCCAGCGTCGGGAGAGAAGGCGCGCTGGAAGGCGACGCCGCCGTCGGGCGCCGTGATCGTCAGCTCGATGTCGTCGATGCTGCCGCCATTGCCGGCGTTGATGGACGCGGTCAGCGTGGTCTCGCCCTTTCCGACCTCGAAGGCGTCCGGGGCAGCGCTGAAGTCCTCGATCGTAATGGCGCCTGGCGCCACCACGGTAATCGTGAGCGAGTCCTCGGCGGTGTCGCCAAAGACGTCGGTGGCGATCAGCTCGGCGCTGTACTGGCCCGGCGCGACCAGCACCCCGCGATCTCGACCGTCCCAGATGACCTGGAGGCTGAAGGTGCTGGCGTTGGGCGTGAAGTCCTGCACGAAGACCGCGGCGTTGTCCGGACCTCGGATGGTCAGCGAGGTGGACTCGATGGCCCCGGCGGCGTTGATGGAGGCCGTCAGCCGCGTGGTCTGGCCCGCGGCCGGGTCGAAGGTGTCCGGCTCGGCGGTGAAGCCGCTGATGACCGGCGCCCCCGGCTCGACGACGGTGATCGTGAGCGAGTCCGCGATGGTGTTGCCGAAGACGTCGGTGGCGATCAGCTCGGCGCTGTACTGGCCCGGCGAGACCAGCGCCCCGAGATTCTGGCCATCCCAGACGGCCTGGAGGTTGAAGGTGCTGGCGTTGGGCGCGAAGATCTGCTCGAAGACCAGGGTGTCGTCGGAAGCCCGGATGGTCAGCGAGGCGGCCTCGATGGCCCCGCTGGCGTTGATGGAGGCCGTCAGCTGCGTGGTCTGGCCTGCGGCCGGGTCGAAGGTGTCCGGCTCGGCGGTGAAGCCGCTGATGACCGGCGCCCCCGGCTCGACGACGGTGATCGTGAGCAAGCCCTGGGTGGTGTTGCCGAAGATGTCGGTGGCGAGCAGCTCGGCGCTGTACTGGCCCGGCGCGACCAGCACCCCGCGATCTCGACCGTCCCAGACGGCCTGGAGGCTGAAGGTGCTGACGTCGGGGGCGAAGATCTGCTCAAAGACCGTGGCGTTGTCGAGGCCCCGGATGGTCAGCGAGGCGGCCGCGATGGCCCCGGTGGCGTTGATGGAGGCCGTCAGGCGCGTGGTCTGGCCCGCGGCCGGGTCGAAGGTGTCCGGCTCGGCGATGAAGCCGCTGATCGTCGGGGCGTCGGGCGGGATGACGGTCAGAGTGAGCGTGGCCGAGGTGCGGTTATCGAGCGCGTCGGTGGCCGAGAGCTGGGCGTCGTACTGACCCGCGTCGACAAGCTCGCCGCCGAGGTCGGTGCCGTCCCAGATCGTGCGCGTGCGGAAGCTGGCCGCGTCGAGCGCCGTGACCTCCTCGAAGACCAGGTTGTCGTCGCGGTCGGTGATCCGGATGGCGACCTCGGTCAGCTCCAGAGAGTTGTCGGCGCGGACGGAGGCGCTCAAGATCGTGCTCTGGCCTGCGGCCGGGTTGAAGGACAGGGGAGCGGCCTCGAAGAGGTCGATGATGGGATCGCCGGGCTCGCGGACGGTCAGGCTGATCTGGTCCGAGCCGCTCAAGCCGAGATCGTCGGTGGCGACGACCTCGACGGTGTACTCCCCGACGGCGACGGGCTGGCTGGCGCCGTCGGTGCCGTCCCAGTTGAAGATGACGTTGAAGTTGCTCAGGCCGGGAGCGAAGTTGCGCTCGACGACGACGGCGCTCTGGGCGTCGAGGATGCGCAGGCGGGCCGAGGTCAGCAAGGTGACGCCGGAGGCCGAGGCCAGGGCGGAGATCCGGGTGGTCTGTCCGATGGACAGCGTCAGCGGGTTGGGGTCTGCGCCAAGGCCGATGACGCGCGGGGGGCCGCCGACGGCCAGGATGCCGTTGGAGAAGGTCTCCGGCGCGGCGCCGAGGGAGTCGCTGACGGCCACGACGCTAACCTTGTAGGTGGTCCCCGGGACCAGCGCGATGCCGCTAAAGACGTGCTCGGTGACGTTGCCGACGTTGACGCGGTTGACCACGACGGTGTTGTTGCTCGTCAAGAGCGACACGAGGTAGGAGTCGGCCCTCGGGGCGGCATCCCAGGCCGCGCCCAGCGCGCCCAGCCGCGTGGTCCTGTCGAGGTCCACGGCGGGCTCGACGACCTGGAGCTGGTCGTCCAGGGCGACCTCCCGGACCGCGTCGGGCGCGGTGATCTCGGCGTGGACGACGAGGACCAGCTCCGAGCGCGCGTTCGTGAAGGCGATGTCGAGCAGGCCGTCCCCGTTGAAGTCGGCCAGCGCCGGGAAGCGGGACCGCGAGGTCAGATCCGCCGACCAGCTCACCGAGCCGTCCTCGACGTTGAGCGCGTAGAGCCACCCCTCGGCGTCGCCCACCACGAACTCCTCGCCGCCGTCCCCGTCGATGTCCGCGGTGGCGACCGCCGACACGGGCGCGATGGGCTGGCAGGTGTCCAGCGTCGCCGGGGCGTCCAGCGCGCGGACGGCGCCGCTGACCAGGCACATCCGCCACACCACGGCGCCGGTGGCCCCGTCGTGGAGCGTCAGGTCGCCCAGGAAGCCCGGCACCGCGATCTCCATGCGCCCGTCGCCGTTGACGTCGGCGAAGCCCGAGAAGTTGGCCGCGTAGGAGTTCGTCGAGGTCGTCAGCCCCTGAGTCCACAGGACCGAGCCGGCCCCGACGTCCATGGCGAAGAGCTGGGAGCTGAAGGGCTTGACGTAGACGTCGAGCCGGCCGTCCAGGGCGACCATGCTGGTGTTGATCGGGTTGGCGTTGTTGCGCGGGTAGGCGGCCACGGTGCCGATCCGGCTCAGGTTCGCGCCGCTGAGCCGCTCGAAGGTCGTAAAGTGCAACAGGAGCAGATCGTCGATCTGGTCGCCGTTGCGATCCCCGGTGACGAAGAGATCCCGGTTGGGGTTGGCGTTGACCTCGCTCGGCAGGGCGACGTGGCTGGAGATGATCTCGCCGTCGACGCCGTCGAAGGTCCAGGTGATGGCCGTGTTGTCCTGCAGGAAGGTGAGCGCGGCCACGTCGATCGCGCTGCCCTGGCCGCCGAACTGGCCGTAGACCAGCGCGAAGGGCGCGAAGCGGGCCGTGTCGACGTTCTTGCGCCAGCGCACCTGCCCCTGGCTGTCGAGCATCTCCACGTAGGGGACGCCGTTCTCGCCCGTGCCCCCGAAGACGACCTCGTAGAGACCGTCGCCATCGGCGTCGAAGGAGATGAAGTCGCCGCTGTTGGCGGGGCGAGACCAGAGCTGGGTGGGGGCCCGCAGCGGGTTGGCGTTCGTGGGGTCGATCGCCACGATGGCGCCGTCGGCCGCCCGGTAGACCGCCTGCATGGCGGCGCCCTGCCGCAGCTTGACGGCCAGGATGGCCGAGACGGAGCCGGCGAGCTGGAGCGTGTCGACGGCCGTCAGCTGGCGGTTGTAGACCCGCAGGCGCCCCAGGGTCGAGCGCAGGACCGCGTGGGGGCCATCGTCGAGCAGGCCCGCGCCGGCCTGGATGAGGGTGACGCCGTTGCCGCCTTCGATCTGGACCTCCGCGTCGACCGTCGCCGCGCCCTGCGCGAAGCTCAAGGCCTGGACCGTGGTGACCTCCCCGTTGCCGCCGCGCGCCACGAGCAGCTTCGGCCGCCCGTCGCTGTTGAGGTCAAAGAGCCCCGGGATGGCGTTGTAATCGCGCGAGGTGACCGCGGGGCTGACCGGCAGCGTCTGCAAGACCGGCCCGACGCCATCGACCTGGAAGCGCAGCGACGGGGCGCGGCCCCCGTCCAGGGTCCAGATCTCGATCGTGCCGGTGGCCGGCAGGGCCAGCGAGCCCAGCGTGGCGCTGCGCGTGATCAGATCGACCACGCCGTCGTGGTCGACGTCGGCCAGGCCGACGATGCTCCGGTTCTCCAGCCCCCCGAGGGTGTCGCCGCTGGCGGCGTCGTAGATCGCCACGCTCCACTGGTTGGCGAAGGTCAGCCCGTCGTTGGCCGCGCCCGACTCGGCGCCGTTGTTGTAGACGGCGGTGAAGACCTCGGCCTGACCGTCGCCGTCGATGTCGGCCACCGCCCCGGCGGGCGTCAGCGTCGACAAGTTGTTGTTGTTGTTGGCATATTCGTACTGCCACTGGGCCGCGTTGTCGACGAAGTCGTAGACGTTGATGCCCACGGAGCCGCGGCTGGCGCCGATGTTGCCCGTGAAGATCAGCTCCTGCTGGGGGTCGCTGTCGACGTTGACCGCCTGGGTCAGCCCGTAGCAGAAGAGCCCCGCGGTCAGCGAGGCCGTCACGCGCAAGGTCGCCCCCGTGTTCATGTCGATGAAGACGATCTGGCAGAAGGACTGGTTGACGATCGCCGCCTCCAGCCTGGAGGGGTCGCCGTCGAAGTCCCCGATCACGGGCCTCATCACCGGGCCGGGCAAGGCCGCGTCGGTGTTGACCCACTGCGGCGGGGCGTCAAAGCCCTGCGAGAAGTCGTAGAGCTCGACGAGCTTGTCGCCCGTGGCGAAGAAGAGCTCCAGCTCAGGGTCGGCGTCGTTGTTGACCGCCACGGCCGTCGGCGCCCGGAAGGTCAAGGTCGTCGGGTTGTCCGGCACCCGCCTGAAGACGACCTGGCCGGTCTCCCCGTCCAGCACGACGAGCAGCTGGCCGATGAGCAGGATCTCCGGCCGATCGTCGCCGTCCATGTCGGCCACCTGCACGAAGCCCGTCACCCCCAGCGGCGGCGTGTCCCAGAGCAAGACGTCGTCGAAGCTCCTGGCCACCACCGCCCCATCGACCATCGACAGGTACTCCAGCTCCCCGTCGCCCGTGACGTCCTCGACGAGCACCCGCGCGCCGGGCGCCTCGCTGCCGATCGAGATCTGCCACGAGACCGCCGGCCGCGTGATCTGACCCACGCCCTGGGCTCGCCCTGTCCGCCCCGAGTCGCCGTGGCGGCCCGCCCAGTCGCCCTGAGCAGAGGCGCTCGCAGCGGTCATCGCGCCCATCATCAGGATCAACGCCGCCGCGCCGCGTCGCCCCCAGCTCCCATTCATCATCTGCATGTTGTCTTCCCTTGAATGCGCCATCAATCGGGTCTGAGCCCGACGCCCCGTAGCCCCCACAGGGTAGTGCCAAAGCCCAAGAATCTCCAGTCCCCCTGAGCGGGCCTTTTTCTCTTGACTCCCGAGGGTCGGTTTCAACGTTCTCGCCCGCGACACGCGCGCGCTGATTTTTGGGACGCCGGGGCGTCGATGAGCCGTCGGCGTCATGACGCGATCGGCGTGGACTTGATCTCAGTACTTCACGATGCATGGAGCTCGATGATGCCATGACAGACACCGCCCAGACCACCACCCATAAGTTTCAAGCCGAGGTCAACCAGGTCCTGAGCCTGGTCATCAACTCGCTCTACAGCAACAAGGAGATCTTCCTGCGGGAGCTGATCTCCAACGCCTCCGACGCCCTCGACAAGCTGCGCTTCAAGGTCATCACCGAGCCCGTGCTCATGGCCGAAGGCGAGAAGCTCACCGTGCGGCTCCTGACGGACAAGGCCGCCGGTACATTGACGATCTGTGACAACGGCATCGGCATGACCGACGCCGAGATGATCGAGAACCTCGGTACGATCGCCCACTCCGGCTCCAAGAGCTTCCTGTCCCAGATCCAGGACAAGGACGCCCGCCTCATCGGCGAGTTCGGCGTCGGCTTCTACAGCGCCTACCTCGTGGCCGACACCGTCGAGGTCATCTCCCAGGGCGCCGGTCAGGACCGCGCCTTCCGCTGGACCTCCGACGCCAAGGGCGAGTTCACCGTCGAGCCCGCCGAGCGCCCCGAGGGCCGCGGCACCTCCGTCATCCTCCACCTCAAGAGCGACCAGCGGGACTACGCCGACGACTGGAAGCTGCGCTCGCTCGTCACCCGCTACTCCGACTACGTCAACCACCCCATCGAGCTGCGCGTCGAGCGCCCCGTCCACGCCGACCCGGACGACGACGACGACAGCGACGAGGCCGCCGAGGTCGAGGTCGCCTTCGAAACCGTCAACCAGGCCCGCGCCCTCTGGCAGCGCCCCAGCCACGAGATCGAAGACGAGCAGTACGCCGAGTTCTACCGCCACCTGACCCACGACTGGGAGCCCCCGCTGGGCCAGACCCACTTCAAGATCGAGGGCACCCAGCTCTTCACCGGCCTGCTCTTCATCCCCAAGCGCCCGCCCTTTGACCTCTTCGACCAGGACAAGCGCCACGGCGTGCGCCTCTCCGTCAAGCGCGTCTTCATCATGGACGACTGCGAGGAGCTCCTGCCCCGCTGGCTGCGCTTCATGCGCGGCGTCATCGACTCCGACGACCTGCCCCTGAACGTCTCCCGGGAGCTGCTCCAGGACTCCTCCACCGTCCGCACCATCCGCAAGCAGGTCGTCCGCAAGGCCCTCGACCTGCTCGACTCCATCGCCCAGGACCGCCCCGACGACTACAAGGAGTTCTGGCTCAAGTTCGGCGCCGTCCTCAAGGAGGGCCTCCACTTCGAGCCGAAGGACAAGACCCGGATCGCCGATCTGCTCCGCTACGACTCCTCCGCCGATGAGGGCATGACCAGCCTCAAGACCTACACCGAGCGCATGCCCTTCAAGCAGAAGGACATCTACTACGCCATGGGCCCCAACCGCCGCACCGTCGAGTCCAGCCCCCACATGGAGGCCCTGCGCAAGAACGGCTTCGAAGTCCTCTTCATGACCGACGCCATCGACCAGTGGGTCGTCCAGAGCCTCGACGAGTACGAGGGCAAGAAGCTCGTCTCCATCATGTCCAAGGACCTCGACCTCGGCGAGGTCGACCCCTCGGAGAAGCCCGCGGAGGCCCCCTCCCTCGACGGCCTCACCGAGCGCTTCAAGGCCGTCCTCGACGGCAAGGTCAGCCAGGTCCGCGTCTCCAAGCGCCTGACCAGCTCGCCCGTCTGCCTCGTCATCCCCGAGGGCGGCCTGCCCTCGCACATCGAGCGCCTCCTGCGGCTCAACCACCAGGAGGTCCCCAACACCCGGCGCGTCATGGAGGTCAACCCCGACCACGCCCTGATCGTCCACCTCAAGGCCGTCCTCGAAGACTCCCCCGAGTCTCCCCGGGCCGCCGAGTGGATCGAGATGCTCTACGATCAAGCCCTCCTGGCCGAAGGCAGCCCCATCGACGATCCCGCCCGCTTCGCCTCTCGCCTCACCCACCTCATGGAGTCCGCCATCACCTCGACCGCCCCCGCGCCCCCCTCCCTCTGAGCCCCCCTGCCTCCTTCGAAGCCTCGGCTCGTTGGAGGCTCCTGAAGCCTCTCCCCCTCGCCAGCTTCACCGACCCGACCCCCCATCCAGGCCGAGCCCGTCTCGCGCCGCGGCCCGGCGCGGCCTCGATGGCCGAGGGGATCGAGCCGAGCCCTGCCCGTCGCGCGCACGCGCCTCATCTGCGCGTAAGTTATTGAATTGTATGTTGAATTTATAGATCGTCTGGAGGGGCAGGGGATCGTGCGGAACCACGTTTGAAACACTGTCATCTTGGGCATCCTGGTGGCCCAAAGTGTAAGTGGCTTGAGCGTGGTTCCGTATCAGGGGCAGTCGCTGGAGTTGTTCTCGATGAGGGTGAGGGCGGAGACGAGGACGCGGCGGGCGAGCGCCTCGGCGAGGCAGTTGGGGAGGGTGGCGTTGTTCTGGATGATGAGGTCGCCGTCGACGCGGGTGAGGTTGTTGAGGGCGCGCAGGTCCGTCAGGGCGTTGTTGTCCAGGAGCCAGAGGTTGTTGCCGACGGTGCGCAGGTTGTCGAGGCCGTCGAGGGAGGTCAGGGCGTTGTTGCGTCGGATGTCGAGGTCGCCGCCGAGGGTGCGCAGGTTGTCGAGGCCGTCGAGGGAGGTCAGGGCGTTGTTGTCGTAGATGCGCAGGAGGTTGTCGAGGCTGGTGAGGTTTTCAAGGCCCGCCAGCGAGGTGAGGCCTTCGTTGGCGGAGATGCGCAGGGAGGTGCCGACGCTCTGGAGGGTTTCGAGGCCGTCGAGGGTGGTGATCAGCGGGTTGCCGGCGATCTCGACGGCGTCGCCGACGCGGACGAGGCCCCTCAGAGGGCTCAGGGAGCTCAGGGAGAGGTTGTCGACGATGAGGAGGCTGCCGCCGACGTCGGAGAGCGCGCCGAGGCCGTCGAGGGTGATCAGCAGGTGAGTGAGGCGGACCTCGAAGTTGCCGCCGACGCTTTCGAGCGCGCCGAGGCCGCGCAGGTTGACCAGGGCGCCGTTGTCGTTGATCAGCACGTCGCGGCCGACTTGGGTCAGGCCGTCGAGGCCGTCGAGGGTGAAGAGGACCCAGTTGCGGTGCATGATCAGGCTGCCGCCGAGGGTGCGCAGGCTGTCGAGGCCGTCGAGGGAGATCAGGGCGGTGTTGTCCTCCAGGAAGAGGTCGGCGCCGATGTCGGTCAGGGCGTCGAGGCCGCGCAGATCCCTCATGGCGTCGTTCTCGACGAGCCGGAGGCTGCCGCCGACGCTTTCGAGCGCGCCGAGGCCGCCGAGGGTGTTCAGCGCGCTGTTGAAGGCGACGGTGAGCTCGCCGCCGACGCTTTCGAGCGCGCCGAGGCCGTCGAGCGCGGCGAGGTTGAGGTTGTCGGAGACGTTGAGGGCGCCGAGGCGCGTGAGGCTGTCGAGCCCGTCCAGCGAGGCCAGCGCGGCGCTGCCGCGGATGAGGGCCTCGCCGTCGACGCGGGCGAGGTTGTCGAGGCCGCGCAGGTCGACCAGGGCGTCGTTGTCGAAGAGCCGCAGGGGGCCCTCGACGGCCTCGACGGCCTCCAGGCCGCCGAGGCTCCGGAGCGCGGGGTTGCGCTGGACGGTGAGGCGCTCAAGGGCCCCCCGCGGCGGCGACCCGAAGGCCGCCAGGCGCTCAAGGGCTGGGTTGTTCTCGATCGTCAGGCCCCTCGCCTGGAGCCCATCCAGCGGCCCAAGGTCAACGAGCCGGCCGTTGCCCGAGATCACCACCTCGCCGCCGACTCGGGCGATGTTGTGCAGCCCGACCAGCGCCCCCAACGCCGAATTCCCCTCGATGATGAGGTCGCCCTCCACCACCTCCAGCGCCTCCAGCGCCTCCAGCGAGGTCAAGCGCCCCTCGCCGTGAATCCATAAATCACCCGTTATTCTTGTCTTGCCGGCCGCCTCGGCCGCCCCGGCGTCGTCCACGATCTCCAGATCCGCGTCCCACACCGTCGAGGGCAAGCACCCCGTGGCCCCCGCGCCCTCGTAGCCCGGCGGGCAATCGCCGCAGGCGATCCCCTGTCGCGTGTTGAAGCACGTCGTCAAGGGATCGCAACCCCCGTTGTCCGTCGCGCAGGCGCCAAAGTCGCACCCCGCCACGCCGTCGCCCAGCGCCCCCTCCGGGCACGGGCCGCAGCCTCGCCCCCCGTCCGTGTTCAGGCAGGCCGTCAAGGGGTCGCAGCCGCCGTTGTCCACCGCGCACTCGTCGACATCCACGCAGCCCGTCGCGCCCTCGCCCGTGAAGCCCGCAGGGCACGGGCCGCAGGCGCGATCCTCGCCCGTGTTCGTACACTCGACGCGCGGATCACAGCCCCCGTTGTCCACCCCGCACAGGTTGCGGACGCAGGCCCGATCCCCGATGCCGACGTAGCCCAGCGGGCAAGGGCCGCAGCGGCGCGCCCCGATGGTGTTCGTGCACTCGACGCGCGGATCGCAGCCCCCGTTGTCCACCGCGCACTCGTCGGTGTCCGCGCAGCCCGACGCGCCGTCCCCCGAGAAGCCCTCCGGGCACGGGCCGCACTGCGCCACGCCCCTGTCCGAGGTGCACTCGGTGGTGGGGTGGCACCCCCCGTTGTCCACCGCGCAGGCGTCGGAGAACACCTCGGGGCCCGGGCAGCCAGGCAGCGCCAGAGCGAGCAGCAGGAGAATCGGAGCGCGCTTGATCATGTCATGTCACAACCCGAAGGACAGAAGGGAACAGATCGCAGGCCCAGACCCAGGCCGCGCAGTGTAGTCGAGCGCCGCAATTTTTGGAATCCAGCCCGGCCCGCACACTCCACCCCCTGTCCCCCTGACTCCACCCCCTGTCCCCCTCCTCCCTCCGGAAGGAGGGGGGACGCTCGTCGTACGGACACGGGTGGATCGCACTCCACCCCCTGTCCCCCTCCTCGCTGCGCAAGGAGGGGGGACGCTTGAATTACGGGCAAGGTGGGACGGGGGTTGGCTCGTTGGGTGGACACGTTGTTTCGGGGGTGGGTGGGCCGCAGGAGCCATTGTCGGGATCACTGGCCGTCTGGGGCGGGTGGCGAGGTCGCCGGGGCGGGACCCGATCCACCCAGCCCGTCCTTCGAGCGTCCCCGAACCACCCAGCCCGTCCTTCGAGCGTCCCCGAACCACCTTGCCTGTAATACGAGCGTTCCCCCTCCTTGCGCAGCGAGGAGGGGGACAGGGGGTGGAGTGCCGATCCACCGACACCCGTAATTCAAGCGTCCCCCCTTCCGGAGGGAGGGAGGCAGTGCCTCTCGGGGGACAGGGGGTGGAGTGCGATCCGCCCGTGTCCGTACGACGAGCGTCCCCTCTCCTTGCGCGTGGGGCGATCGGCTCAGCGCGCGACATTGCGGTAGACCACGACCGAGGCCTTGCGATCCACCCCCACGACGACGCCGCCCTTCGAATACCACGCCGAGACGCCTCGCCTGTCGATGCCGGCGGGCAGCGTCTCCGTCCAGCGCGTGTCGATCGCGCCGGGGCTGGCGCCCTCGGGGATCCAGGCGTCGAGGTCGGACTCAGGGACGAGCGCGACGAGGCGGACATCCCACTCGGACGGGCCTGGTGCGAGGCCCTCGCCTCCGTGAAACTCGATGTCGAAGTCCAGGGCGAGGTATTGGCGACGGAAGGTGACGTAGCGCTCGACGAAGCGGATCTTCTCGTCGAGGGACCAGCCCGCGTCGCTCCGGGTCTGGGTCGAAGGCGGCCCGGTCGCGTCGTCGGCGCAGCATCCACCCAGGATCAGCGCGGCCAGCGCGGCCAGCGCGCAAGCGGCCGCCAACCTGTCGAGGGCGGTGAGGGCGGAGCGCGGGCGCGATCCGAGGAGGGCAAGGGGCATGGGCGAGCCTCCCTCTGTGGGCGTGGACAGGGGCGAGCGCGCCGCCTTGGATGGTCTGGTGATCGGCGGGCGGGCCTGGGGTCGCTCGGCGGAGCAGTGTAGCAGACCCTGGACGGGGCCGCTCGTCTGTGGTGTCGTCAAGGGCGAAGGCGCCCGGCGGCGCAGGGCGTGTCGAAGGGGGTGGCATGAAGTCATTGATCTTGTTGGTGATCTTGTCCGCTTTGGCGCTGGTCGTCGGGTGCGGCGACGAGCCGAGCGTCGCGGCGGGCGGGGTGTGCGATTTTTCGGGGGGCGACGGGTCGCTGGCGACGCCGAGGCTGGTGACGGCGCTGGCCTTGTCGCCGGGGGGGGAGTCGTTGTGGATCGGCGATCAGGAGGGGGTGACGCGGGTGGACAGGGGGGCGGGCGCGGTTCAGTCCTGGGGGGCGGGGGAGTCGGGCCTTGCCAGCGACACGATCGCGGCGCTGGCGGTCACGAGGGCAGGGGAGGTGTGGGCGGCGCACGACAGGGCGACCTGCGCGGGGACGCCGCAGGGCTTCTGCGGGTTGAGCCGGCTGGAGGCTTCGGGGCAGGCGTGGAGCGCGGTCAACTCGGCCAACAGCGAGCTGATCGACGACAGGGTGGCGGCGGTGGGGCAGGCTCCCGACGGGGTGATCTGGGCGGGGACGGCCTCGGGGGCTGCGTTCAGTGAGGACGGGCGGAGCTGGAGGGCCTATTTCGACTGGCAGGACTGCGCGCGGCCGGGGTCGCAGTGCGCGCCGCTTTTTTCGTTCACGGTCGCGGATCTGGCCTTTGACGGCGTGGGGGCGACGTGGCTGGCGATCGAGCAGCAGGCGCTTGGGGTCAGCCCGAAGCCGGGCGGGGTTGCCAGGAGGTCTGCGGGGGGGCTGACGGACACCTGGGATCGGGCTCAGGGGCTTCCCTCGAACCGGGCCGGGAGGGTGGTGATCGACGGCGAGGGGCGGGCGTGGGCTGCGGGTGTGTACGGGGCGGCAGTGTTGGATGAAGGCGAGGGGCGCTTTGAGGTGGAGTTCGAGGAGGCGGTGCTGGACATGGTGGTGGACGGGCAGGGGCGGGTGTGGCTGGGGACGGAGCGGGGGGCGCGGGTCCGGCAGGGGCCGGGGGCGTGGATCGCGATTACGACCGCGGAGGGCTTGCCCGATGATCGGGTCGAGGCGCTGGCCTCGGAGGGGGCGCTGGTCTGTCTGGGGACGTCGGGGGGGGCGGCGTGCTACGACACGGCGCGGTGCGCCTGGAGCTACGAGTGAGGCTGGGGGTTAGCGGACGTTGAGGTTGAGGGTGTAGCCGTTGGCGGTCAGGGCGCTGTTGCCGAAGACGCGCAGGCAATAGTCGCCGGCGGGGAGGTCGGAGCCGGTGACGGTCTCGTTGTCGCTGGTGCCGAAGCCCAGGTCGATGACGGTGGTGCCGTCGGGGCCGAAGAGCAGGACGTCGAGGTTGCCCTGGAAGTGGAAGAACTCGGCGGTGACGGTGATGGTCTGGCCCTGGCGGACGGCGATGCGGAAGAAGTCCTCGTCGCTGGCGGCGCCGCACCAGTGGCCGGGGACGTCCTCGAAGGGGGGCAGGGGGGCGGCGCCGCCGCAGGACTCGTTGGGCTCGTTGACGTCGACGACGCCGCACATCTCGACCTGGGGCCGCTCGATCTGGAGGTTGACGCTGTACTCCAGGCCCTCGGGGCCGTTGGAGAGCTCCAGCATCCACTCGCCGGCCTGATCGATGAGGAGCTCGACGGTGCTCAGGCGGTCGTTGTTGGTGTTGCCCTCGCGCACGAGGAAGTCGCGCATGTCGTTGAAGCCGCCGGGGCCGTAGAGGACGCCGCCGATGGGGTTGATGCCCTGGTGATCGTAGGTGACGGTGATGTTGAGGCGCTCGCCCTGCTGAAGGGCGAAGCGGTAGAGATCGACGTCGTCCGCGGGGCAGAAGGTGCCCTGGTGGGTGCCCCGGCTGATGAGGCTGGCGGTGTTGTTGTTGGGCTCGAAGCCGTCGGGCTGGCAGGCGACGGGCTCGAAGAGGCCGACCTCCAGATCGTAGGCGATGCCGGTCAGCGGGATGTTCCCGGCGGCGCTGACGCGGATGAAGTAGGTGCCGGCGGCGTCGGCGACGGCCTCGACGGTGCGCGAGGCGCCCGAGCGCTCGTCCGAGGCCAGGACGGCGACGCCGTCCGTGTCGCGCAGCTCGATCCGGAGCCCGGCGTCGTTGGCGTTCTGCTCGATGTCGACGCGCAAGGTGTCGCCGGCGTCGTCGATCTGGATGGAGAACCAGTCCTCGTCGTCGGGGCAGAGGGTCATGTCGTCGGCCCGGACCTCCTCGCCGCGGCTCGGGGCGATGGCCGTGGCGGCGTTCTTGTCGTCGTTCGGCTCGATGATCTGGTCGTTGATCTCATCGGCGAGGCACCCCGGCGGGGCGTCGCCGATGTCGACGCGCAGCTCGTAGTCGCCGGCGTCGCCGTCGGGGCTGGCGAAGACGCGCAGCGCGTAGGTCCCGGTCTCGGGCACCTCGAAGGTCAGCCCTCGGTTGTCGTCGCTGGACAGGATGGCCTCGCCGCAGTTGATCCCGAGCAGTTCGAAGGCGATGTCGTCGCTCTGGCTGGCCAGCGACACCGACAGGACCTGACCCTCGACCAGGCTGAGGCCGAAGTGATCCTCGTCGCCGACGCAGATCGCGCCCTGGATCCGCTCCTGCTCACCGATCTCGATGTCCTCGGGGCTGCCCAGGACGTCCAGGCAGGAGTCGTTGTTGATGCCGATGGCGTCGTCCATGCAAACCGGCGGATCCGGCTCGGCCTCGGGCTCCGGCTCCGCTTCAGGCTCCGGCTCGGCCTCGGGCTCCGGCTCGGCTTCGGGCTCCGGCTCGGCTTCGAGCTCCGGCTCGGCCTCGGGCTCCGGCTCCGGCTCGCCGTCCTGGGCGCAGACGTTGAGGATGCACTTGTCCACCGGACAGAGCCCGCCGCAGGGCGCCGGGGTGACTTCGGGTGTCACCTCGTCGCCGCACGCCGCGCCCATGGTCAAGAGAAGGAGAGCGCCGGCAAGCGCCACCTGCGCGCGCCAGATTTGAGGGACCTTGATCATGTCCAAGCCTCCGAGTGGTCTGTCTGCCTCCATCAAAGGGCCTCGCGCGGTTGAAGTCAACCGCAAAGGCACCCAGGCCCTCCGTCAGAAGATCGCTGGCCGATCGACGCAGGGCGCCCGAAGGGGTCGGCGCAGGACAATTCGACGGCGGGGTCTGCAATCAGGACGTGTCCGCTCGGCTACTTGCGGAAGCTGCCCGTCCAGGCGGGGGTGTCGACCTTGTTGCCGTAAACGCGCGCGGCCCAGGTCTCGTCGTTGAGGCGCTCGAAGCCCTCCGTGAGCTGCTGGTGGTAGGTCGACACCGGCCCGACGTAGGCGTGGCTCGTGTCGCCGTGGCCGACCGTCAACACCATCATCCTCACGAAGCCCGTCCCCCCGTGCAGCACCCAGCCCACCGGGTTGCCCTCGGCGTCGGTCGGCGCCGTGTGGACGTCGGCGATCACCGGCTTGAAGTTGGCCACGTCCGACTTGTCGAAGAAGAGCTCCGTGTACCACCCGTCGTAATGCACCTCGCCGCAGCCGACCATCTCGCGCTCGATCGTCCCCTTGAGGAAGTCCTCCTCGTCGCCCGTCAGCGAGGCCCCCGTCAGCTCCTTGCCCGCGATCCCCTTGAGCGTCCCCATGATCCGCCTCATCCCGCCGAACCAGACCCCCACCGCGCCCGCGTCGATCCCGTCTGCGCTCAGCGTCGCCGCCATGTCCTCGCCTTGACCCGCGAGCACCTCAAGCTGCTCGTAGAAGTAGGGGTAGGGCTCGACGTAGGCCTCGGGGAACTCGCACGCGATGGAGGCCGAGTAGGACTGCTTGGCGTAGAGCAGCGTGTCGTGCCTGAGCTCCGCCCACGAGGCCAGCTGCGTGTTGAGCATCTTGTGATCCCAGGCCTCGGTCCTCAGCGCCTCCGGCAGCCGCTCGCGCAGCGTCCCGTCGTTGAGCACCCGCAGCGCCCCGAGCCAGCCGTTGTAGAGGTTCTGCGTCCAGAAGGCCGCCGGGTAGGCGTCGACCAGCACCCGGACCTCGTGCAGCACCGGCTCGTAGGGCCAGGTCGAGAACTGCGCCGAGAGCAGCTCCCCGGCCGCGTTGGACCCCAGCGCGAACTGCACGTCCAGCGGGTCCGGCAACATCCGAGGCACCTTCTCCCCCGTCCTCGGGTCCAGCACCCGATCGTAGCTGACGTTCTGGAAGATATAACTGTCGAGCACGAAGCGCTGCCCCATCAACAGGAAGACCCTCGGCAGCTTGAGCTGCGGATCCCACGGGTCGCTCTTGAGGATCTGCGACTGGATGCGCTGCGCCCCGTAATCGCTCGACAGCAAGGCCCCCATCAAGGCCCCGTCGTCCGCCCCGGCCAGCGCCCCCGGCTCCCGCAATGCTTGACCCCGCATCAGCGCCTGCATCTGGGTCGGGTCCATGCTGTCCTTGTCGCCGACCATGCGCTCGATCACCCGATCGATCCGCGCCCAGTGTGCCTGCGCGCCGCTGTCCTCCAGCAAGGTCGTCATCAAGAAGGCCCCCTCGAAGGCCCGCCGGTTGAACTTCGCCGGCTCCCTCGGCGGCCAGCTCACCAGCACCATCTCCGTGCGGCCGAGCCACATCATCGCCTGGAAGTAGCGCGTCAGCTCCTCCGACTCCGTGTAATGCCCCCTCGGCGTCATCTGGCTGTAATCGCAATCCACCTCGGCGCCAAAGAGGGTCAGCTTGGACGGCTGCAAGTTGTTGACGTTGTTGATTATTTTCTCGACCTCTTCGAGGCCCCCGGCCATCAGCGGGGCCGCGTCGGCCTGGCCCAGCAGCCGGCGGGCCACGGTCAGGTAGATGTCCACGTCCCGCGCCGCGTTGAGCTGGCCGTCTCCGGCGTCGATCGTGCCGACGGCGTTGATCGTGCCGACGGCGTCGATCGTGCCGACGGCGTCGATCGTGCCGACGGCGTCGATCGTGCCGACGGCGTCTCGCGTCAGCATCCCGGCCAGGTGCCGGTGCATCTTGTCGAGCATGGTGGCCAGATCGGGCTTGAGGGCCGTGATCTCAAGTCGCTTGAGGATCGAGTCGTAGGAGCGGTGCAGGGCGTAGAGCATGCTGTCGGTGGTGATCGCCACCGGCAGGTGTCCGGCGTAGATGTGGCCGTAGGCCTCTTCGAAGGTCCCGGCCCTGGCGTTGTCGAGCACCACGAAGCCGTTCTTCGCCAGCAGCCCCTCCTGGTCGCCGTCGAGCTTGTACTTCTCGACGATGTCGTCGAGGTTGTCGGCCTCGGTGGGGTCGTAGGAGAGCTTCTCGACGCGGGCCGGCGGCGGGTAGGTCTCTTCGAAATCCTCGCGGGACATCTCTCGGGCCGCCGCGACCACCCCCTTGTAGCGATCCATGAAGTCCGCGTCCGAGGCCGACACCTCCACCGCCGGGCGCTCTGGCAGCGGCCCGCTCGGGCCGGCCTTTGACGCGCCCGATCCCCCGCAGCCTGTCATCGTCAGCGACAGGGCGGCGCCCGCGATCCACATCCAATGCTTCGTCATGGGCTCGATCCTCCGTCCAGAGCGCATATTGTCCGTCCTCCCCCCCATGCTCGCGCATGGGGCTACAATTTGTCCAGGCACGCCCCTGCGAGGCTGGCGACAGGGTGTCAGCCAGTGTGGGGCGCGTCCCTCGTCTCCGAGGCCCGTGTTGAGGATGCCGGTTGTTGTCTGGGACACGACGCAGGCAGGTTGAGGCCCCGTCGAGAGCCCCAAAGGGGCGTCCCTGGGTTTGTAGCCCTGGGCGCGAGCCCGGGGCGAGCGCGAGGGGTGGGGCAAGCCCCGAGTTTGTCATTGAGTGCCAGCTTTGGGGTTGGGGGATACCTCTGAGGGGGGGGTGAACTGAACAGGTGTTCGTTTCGGCATACCCCCCAAAAGGGGTCGACCCTCAGCTTTGGGGTTGGGGGATACCTCTGAGGGGAGGGGTGAACTGAACGGGTGTTCGTTGCGACATACCTCCAGAAAGGGGTCGACCTCCAGCTTTGGGGTTGGGGGATACCTCTGAGGGGGGTGTGGACTGAACGGGTGTTTGTTGCGGTATGCCTTGGGGGGATGGTCGGCGGTGGCGTCGGAGGGGGGAGAGGGGGGCGCGATGGCTTGTCTTCGGGATCAGGGGAGGGTGTGGGCTTGTCGGGGTCGGGGGTGAGGGGTTCAGGCGGTGGGAGCGGGCGCGGGGTCTTTGGCGGGGTCGAGCTCGTCGCCGGTCCTGGGATCGACGTCGGGGGGAGTGCGGTTCTGGCGCAGGTAGGCGCCGATCTTCTCGTTCTGTTCCAGGATGGGGTCAAGGAGGCGAGCGCGGGCCTCGTCGGCTTCGGGGTTGATGTCGGCGTGATCGCCGAGGATCCGGGCGAGGATCCGCAGGAGGCGCTCTTGTCCGAGGGCGTTGGCGGCCCTGACCTCATCGTAGGTCGTGGCCGGCGAGGTCTCCGTCTTGAGGGCGGCGCGAAAGCGGGAGTTGGCGGTGACGAGGCCGTCGGTGAAGTCGTCCAGCCCCATGCGGGCGCGGGCGGCGCTGCGGGCCGGGTCGGTCAGTATGGCGATGACGCGGTCGTTGCTGGCGAGCTGATCGATGTGCTTCTGGTGGATGTGGTTGAGCAGGCCGCCAGGGAAGAGCTCCGTGCGGAAGGCGAAGGCCGTCGAAGCCAGCTCGGGCTTGTCCTTCTTCAAGGAGCGGTGGCGGTCCTTGAGGGCGTTGTCGATGGAGCTCAGCAGCCGATCGATGTCCTGATCGAAGGCGTTGGCGGTGGCCTCGGCGTTGGCCTCGCTGGCCGATTGGCTGCGCTTGAACGCGAGCCATGAGCGCTCGGTGAGCTGGGTCTGGGTGTCGTGGGCGATGGCGGCGTCGACCATGGGGATGAAGGTGTCGATGCGGGCCACAAGCTCAACCCGCCTGCCCTCGGCGATGGCCTCATCGGCCTTGGTCTTCTCTCGCAGTGTCTCGGCGCGGGTCTTGATCACTTCGAAGACGAAGAGCCGCCGTCCCGAGCTGAAGTTGTAGAGGTTGAAGAGAGAGTTGAATGACACCGACATGAGAACACCCAATGGCGCGATTTTTCTCGTAACGCTGATGGGGGCAGAGTACAGCCTTCGGTCAACATGTCAATTCATTTTCCCTCTGTGCGAGACGATCTCAAGATCGGAATCGGGCGCGGTGCTTCGTCGCAGGTGGGCTCTGGAGCTATCCCAGAGCGAGCCGGCTTCGGGCGACCGGCGCCGTGGTTTGCGCCCTCCATCGATTCTTTGTATTGTTCTTTCATATTCGCTGCCTGGAGCGACACATCGCAACTTGTGAGGTCGAGCATGTCCAGCCCATCGTCAGTCTGGTTCCGAGGGCTCTTGTGGTCGCTTGTCCTGGGCCTGGCTGCGATCGGCTGCGGTGGAGAAGATCTGGATGATGTTGATGATGATGATGACGATGGGGTTCCCAACGACATCGATTTTGACGGCCAAGACCTGGCCGGGGCTGATTTCAGGGGAGACGACCTTTCAGGTGCCAGCTTCAGGGGGGCGGATCTGAGCGGTGCCAACCTCAGCGATGCCGACCTCAGTGGTGCGGATCTCACCAGGGCAAACCTCGGTTGGGCCTTTCTCTTTTTTGCCAACCTCACTGGGGCTGACCTCAGCGGTGCCGACCTCAGCGGGGTCTACCTCATTGGAGCAAGGACAGGTGGACTTGTGGGTTGTCCATTGGTGTTGCCGCAGGGCTATCTGTGCCGTGAGCAGCCCGCTGTGAGCCGCTTTGTCATCCTGGGCCCTTCTGTGGACCTCAGCGGTGCCAACCTCAGCGGTGCCGACCTTCGTGGTGCGGATCTCAGGGGAGCAAGGACGGATGGGCTTGTGGGTTGTCCGTCGGTGTTGCCACCAGTCTATCTGTGCCGTGAGCAGCCTGCTGTGGGACTCTTTGTCATCCTGGGCCCTGCCCTAAGCCTCAGCGGGACCAACCTCAGCGGTGCCAACCTTAGCGGGACCAACCTCAGCGGGACCAACCTTGGCGATGCCAACCTCAGCGGTGCCAACCTCAACGGTGCCAACCTCAGCGGTGCCGATATAAGTGGTGCCAATCTGAGCGGTGCCAACCTCAACGGTGCCAACCTCAGGGTTACCAACCTCAGCGGTGCCAACCTCATTCGTGCCGACCTTGGCGGTGCCGACCTTGGCGGTGCCGACCTTGGTGGTGTCGACCTCACTGGGGCGGATCTGAGCGGTGCCAACCTCAGCATTGCCAACCTCAACGGAGCCGATCTGAGCGATGCCAACCTCAACGAGGCGGATCTCAGGCGTGCCGATCTGACAGGCGCCGATCTCAGCGGTGCCAACTTCAGCGGGGCCAACCTCAGCGAAGCAGATTTCATGGGCGCGATTCTCATCGGCGCCAACCTGACAAGAGCCAACTTGACAAAAGCCAACCTCAGTGGGGCGGATCTCAGTGAGGCCGACTTCATTGGAGCCAACCTTAGTCGAGCAAGGACAGACAGGCTTGCTGATTGTCCATCAGCGTTGCCCCAGGGCCATCTGTGCCGCGAGCAGCCCGCGGTGGGAGGCTTCGTCATCCTCGGCCCTGCTGTGGACCTTGGCGGTGCTGACCTCAGCGGTGCCGACCTCAGCGGTGCCGACCTCAGCGGTACCAACCTCAGAAGTGCCGACCTCAGCGGTAACAACCTCAGAAGTGCCAACCTCAGAAGTGCCAACCTCAGCGGTGCCAACCTCAGCGGTGCCGATCTGGGCGGTGCCAACCTCAGCGGTGCCAACCTCATCGGATCAAGGACAGATGGGCTTGTAGGTTGTCCGTCGGTGTTGCGACAGGGCCATCAGTGCCGAGAGCAGCCCGCCGTCAGCGGCTTCGTCATCCTGGGCCCTTCTGTGGATCTCAGGAGAGCCAACCTCAGTGGTGCGGATCTCAGTGATGCCGACCTCAGCGGTGCCGACCTCAGCGGTGCCGACCTCAGCGAAGCCAACCTCAGCGGTGCCGACCTCATCCGTGCCGACTTCAGTGGTTCCGACCTCAGCGGGGTGGACCTGACAGGAGCAAGGACAGGTGGACTTGTGGGTTGTCCGTCCGTGTTGCCACAGGGCCTTCTGTGCCGAGAGCAGCCCGCAGAAAGAGGCTTCGTCATCTTGAGCCCTGCTGTGGACCTCAGCGCTGCCAACCTCAGCGGTGCCGACCTCAGCGAAGCCAACCTCATCCGTGCCGACCTCAGCGGTGCCAACCTTGGCGGTACCAACCTTGGCGGTGCCAACCTTGGCGATGCCAACTTCAGCGGTGCCAACCTCAACGGTGCCAACCTCAGGAGTGCCAACCTCAGAAGTGCCAACCTCAGGGTGGCAGACCTGACGGGGGTCAACCTCAGGGGGGCAGACCTGACGGGGGCCGAATTCACCGGAGCGGACCTCAGGGGAGCAAGGACAGATGGGCTTGTGGGTTGTCCGTCGCTGTTGCCACAAGGCTATCTGTGCCGTGAGCAGCCCGCTGTGAGAGGCTTCGTCATCCTCGGCCCTGCTGTGGATCTCAGGGGTGCCGACCTCAGGGGTGCCGACCTCAGTGGAGCCGATCTGAGCGGTGCGGTGTTCTCAGAAGAGACGATCTGCCCTGATGGTCAAACTGCGGCCCAGCATCCCCGCTGTGGCTTTCCCTGAGCGGTCGCTCCTGGTCCTGTCTCCCCGTTGATTGCCCTTCCTTGCCCCTCATCACCATTGGCGCGCGATCCCGGTCAACATCGTTGACGCCAAGCTGCGCGCTTGTCCAACAAGTCGATGGCGACGGGGCGCCGTCGATGTCGGGCGCGTCGGGATCGTGGAATCAGCAGAGATGACGGATACTTCGAGATCGGCGAGTCGACTTCGTTGACGGGCACAAGACCCCGTCGAGAACAATCGAGATCATCACGTCGACTCGACGATCTCGCCGTATCCCCCATCAACGCTGCCGATCGATCCCTCCGTCGGGATGAGCGCACGCCCATCCAACGGGCGGTCAGGAGGGCTCGTAGCCGAGGGAGGGGGAGAGCCAGCGCTCGATCTCGGCGACGGTCATGTCCTTGCGGCGGGCGTAATCTTCGATCTGATCGCGGCCGACGGGGCCGAGGTTGAAGTAGCGGGCTCGGGGGTGGCCGAAGTAGAGGCCGCAGACGGAGGCGGCCGGGGTCATCGCGAGGCTGTCGGTGAGCTGGATGCCGGTGGCGCGCTCGACGTCCAGGAGGGCGAAGAGCTTGCGCTTCTCGGTGTGGTCGGGGCAGGCGGGGTAGCCGGGGGCGGGCCGGATGCCCCGGTAGCGCTCGCGGATCAGGGCCTCGTGGTCGAGGGCCTCGTCGTGGCCGTAGCCCATGTCAAGGCGAGCCTGGAGGTGGAGGCGCTCGGCGAAGGCCTCGGCGAGCCGGTCGGCCAGGGCCTTGGCCATGATGGCGCTGTAATCGTCGTGGTCGGCTTCGAAGCGGGCGACGATCGCGTCCAGGCCCTCGCCGGCCGTCACGGCGAAGGCGCCGATCCAGTCGGGGGGGCCGCCGAGGGGGGCGAGGTTGTCGGCGAGGCAGAGGTGGGGCTTGTCGCTTTGCTTGTCGCGCTGCTGGCGCAGGAAGCAGAGGCGGGTGCGGGGGTGGTCGCGATCCGCGTCGGTTGGGATGAGGACGTCGTCGCCGTCGGCGTTGGCGGGGAAGAAGCCGTAGACGCCGTGGGCCTTGAGGGCGCCGCCGTCGATGAGGGCGTCGAGCATGTGGCGGGCGTTGTCGTAGAGCTCGCGGGCGGGGGGGCCGAGGGTGGCGTGGTTGAGGATGTCGGGGTATCGCCCCCGCAGCTCCCAGGTGCCGAAGAAGGGGGTCCAGTCGATGAAGGGGACCAGCTCGGCCAGCGGGAAGTCGCGCAGGATCTTCGCGCCGGTGAAGGCCGGCGCGGGGATGGAGCCGGCGTCGGCGGGCCCGAAGAGGGCGGGGGCCTTGGCGCGGGCTCGATCGAGGGGCAGCAGGGGGGTGGCGCGGCGGCGCTTGTGGAGCTCGCGGTCCTGGCCCTGCAGGCGCCTGTTGTCGCGGTCGAAGGCGGCGCGGCGCTCGGGGTTGATGAGGTCGCTGGCGACGGTGGCGGCCCGCGAGGCGTCCAGGACGTGGGCCGTGATGTTGGGGTAGGCCGGGGCGATCTTGACGGAGGTGTGGCGGCGGCTGGTGGTGGCGCCGCCGATGAGCAGGGGCTGGGTCATGCCCAGGCGAGCCATCTCGGCGGCG
>SYOX01000200.1 GCA_005804885.1 Pseudomonadota bacterium | reverse complement strand
GTGTTGGTGCAGTCGCCGCCCTGGGACCAAAGAAGCAGGAGGCGGCCGTCGTTGGCGCGGAGCAGGGCCGGATCGCGAAGGGACAGGGGCGCGATGTTCTGGCGAACGATGTCCAGGGGCTGGCCGATGACCTGGCCGTTGAGGCCGATCCTGACCAGGGTCAGGGTGTCGGTGAGGACGCCCTCCTTGACCCAGACCATGAAGAAGTCCTGACCGTTGAAGCCGACCGTGGGCTGGATGTCTTCGATGAAGTCCGAGTTAAGGGTGCCGGTGGGGCTTTGAGGGGCGCCTTCGGGGCCGATGAGGCGCCAGCGGACGAAGCCGGTGTTGGTGGGCTGGATGGTGTTGCTGGAGGCAGACTCCTGCCATGCGACGATGAAGGTGGAGTGGTCGTTGTTGGAGGCGATGGCAGGCAGGATCTGATTGAGGTTGGTGCTGAAGGGCTCGGCGATGGCGAAGATGCCCTGGTCTTCGGGGCAGCAAGCCTCGTCGTCGTCGCCGTCGCAGTTGTTGTCCAGGCCGTCGCAGACCAGCTCAAGGGTGTCGTCAAGGCCGGTGAAGGTGGCGTCGTTGTTGAGGTATCGGGCTTCGTCGCAGTCGACGGATTGACCTTGGAGGCAGAGGGCGGTGGCGTCCTGGCAGACGCCCTGCTGCAAGGCGCAGAGGTCGGGCGTGAAGTCCGAGTCTGCGGCGTCGATCTGGCCGTCGCAGTCGTTGTCGATGCCGTCGCAGAATTCGGTGGAGGGGTTGTCGCGCTGGCACTCGCAGCCGTCGCCGTCGGGGCCCTGGGCCAGATCGCCGTTGATGTCGACGAAGTTGGTGGCGCAGGCGAAGGTGCAGGCGGCCTGGACGCAAGCCTGAGCCTGTGCGCCGGGGACGGCGGGGCAGGTGCTCAGGTTGAAGTCGGGATCGTTGGCGTCGATCTGGCCGTCACAGTCGTTGTCGATGGCGTCGCAGGTTTCGGTGGAGGGCGTTGTGGGTTGGCACTCGCAGCCGTCGCTGTTGGGCTGGTTCAGGTCGGCGTTGACGTCGAAGAAGCCCTGGTCGCAGGCCAGCGTGCAGGCGCCGTCGGCGCAGGAGACAGGCGAGGCGTTGTTGGCGGTGGGGCAGTTGTCGAGCAGGTCGGGTGCGTCGGGGTCGTCGGCGTCGATCTGGCCGTCGCAGTCGTTGTCGATGTTGTCGCAGGTCTCGGTGGAGGGTGTCGTGGGTTGGCACTCGCAGCCGTCGCCGTCGGGGCCCAGGTCCAGATCGCCGTTGACGTCGACGAGGTCGTCGGCGCAGGCGAAGGCGCAGGCGCCGGCCAGACAGGTGGCCTGGGCGCCGGTCGTGGCGCCGCAGTCGCGGGCGAGATCGAGGTCAGGGTCGTCGGCGTCGGTGAGGTCGTCGCAGTCGTTGTCGATGCCGTCGCAGAGCTCGTCGGCGGGGAGGAGGTCAGGGTCGTCGGCGTCGGTGAGGCCGTCGCAGTCGTTGTCGAGGCCGTCGCAGAGCTCGTCGGCGGGGGGGAGGTCAGGGTCGTCGGCGTCGATGGCGCCGTCGCAGTCGTTGTCGAGGCCGTCGCAGAGCTCGGGGGAGACGACGCACTCGCAGCCGTCCGAGCGCTCCGTGTTCAGGTCCGCGTTGAGGTCCACGAAGCCCTCCTGGCAGGCGTGGATGCAGACCCCGGCCTCGCAAGCCACCGCCTCGGTGTTGGGCGCGCGGGTGCAGTCGACGAGCAGGGTGGGGTTGTCCTCGTCGGTGGCGCCGTCGCAGTTGTTGTCCACCCCGTCGCAGATATCCTGGCCGGGCGTGCACTCGCAGCCGTCGGAGTCGTCCTGGCCGAGGTCGCCGTTGGCGTCCACCGCGCCGCCGAGGCACCCGTAGACGCAGGCGCTGTTGCGGCAATCCACCGCGGCCCCGGGGATCTCCGCGCAGGGATCACAGCCGCCGCAATGGGCGACGTCGTCCACGACGTTGACGCACTCGCCCTCGCAGAGCTCCTGCCCCTCGATGCAGGCTTCGGGTTCGGGCTCGGGCTCGGCCGAGGGCGGCCCCGGATCGTCAGCGCAGCTCTGGCAGCCGGCGAGCAGCACAAGCGCCGCCAGCGTCGCCCAGCGCAGCGCGCCGGGTTGCGTCAAGAGGCCACCGGATCGACGCGCCGCCGACATCCCTGCGGTCTGGCTCTTCTGTGATCTGCTGGTCATCGGTATCTCCGTATCTGATTGATCTTGCTGATTAATTCAATGGGATGATCGCCGAGGCGCCGAAGCCGCTGGCCCCGATCCAGGGTGACAAGGTCCAGGATCGGGCGGCCTGGCTTCCCTGACCCAGGACGTCTTCGGCGCTTGGGGTTTCGACGAAGTAGAGGATCACCGCGCCGATGGTCAGGGCGGCGGTCACGCCGTAGAGGGCGTCGCGGGTGACGATCGTGTCGCCGAGGTCATTGCGGAGGCCCTCGGCGCGGGCGGTGCCCCGGCAGGCGGCGCTGGCGACGCAGTTGTCGAGGTCCTCCTGGGAGGCGGCGGCGACGAATTCGAAGAGCACGGCGGAGGAGAGGGCCGCCAGCGAGAGGGCCGCTGCGGACCATGTCAGCGGGTGGCTGCCCTCCTGGCCGACGGATTCGACGAACTCCTCGGGGTTGAGGTAGACGTTGTCGCTGGTGGCCACCTCCAGGTCCATCTTCTCGACGAAGGGCTTGCACTTGCGGACGGCGCGGAGGGCCTGGTCGATGTCGGTCCTGTCGACGCCTTCCTTGAGGCCCAGGCGGACGGAGCACTGGCGCAGCGGCTTGTCGGCGCCGACGACGATGCGGTCGAGCTGGAGGACGCGGCCGCTGCGGCCCTGGTCGTGGATGCCGGCGAGGATGACCTCCTCGGCGCCCAGGGCGCGGCCGGCTGCGGTGCTGACGCGGACCATCCTGGCGACCTCCTCGGGGCCTTCGGGGAGCTGGAGGGTGGCCCCGGCGCTGCTCTCCAGGAGGGAGTGTGCCAGGGTCATGTCGAGGCTGACGATCTGGGGTCCTTCGACCTGGACGCGGCGGACCAGCGTGGCGCTCTGGCAGCGCCCGGCGATGGTGTAGGGGCGCCCGGGGGGCAGCCCGAGGGCGGCGCTGGGCCCGTCGCCGATCTTGAAGCCGCCGACCAGGATCTCGCAGCCCGACTCGCCGGAGGCGTTGAGTTCGACGGTCACGGAGACGGCGCCTTGGCGCCTGCGCTCGACGGCGAAGGCCTGGGCGACGTCGGGGGGGACGTTGAGCGTGTCGACGACGGCGGCGGGGAAGCGGGCGACGGTTTCTTGCATCAGGGTCGGCAGGCGGCCGCTCTCTCCCTCCAGGCTCAAGGCCCACCACAAGAGGATGTGGGCGCGCAGGAGCCGCTCGGCCACCCTGGGTTCGGCGCTGATCTGGGGCATGAGGGCCTCGGCCTGCCGGATGAGTTTTTCCAGCAAGGGGATCGCCTCGGAGGTCTGGCCGGCCATGAAGCGCTCTTCGGCCTGGTTCACGTCGGCGTCGAGCCTGGAGAGCGTCGTCGGGTCCCCTGGCGGCACCCAGGTCAGGCGCATCGCCTCGGCCAGCGACTGCTCCGAGAGGACCTCCCCGGTCCAGATCCGCCGCAGGCCGCTGGCGATGTCCGGCATGTGCGCCCCGACCTGCGGCTCGCCGCCCGGCTCGCCGTAATGCACCGGGAAGAGCGCGGCGCGGCCCGCGCGCCCCGGATCGCCGCCCTGAGCCCAGACGGCGGGGGTCAAGGCGAAGGCGCTGGCCGTCGCCGTGAGCGCCATCAACAAGCTTGCCTTCATCATCCTTGCGTGCGTGCAGGAGGCGACCAAGGGTGTTGTTCCTCACAAAAGGGGGTAATCGTCCTCAACGCCCAGTTTTTGGCCATGTCTCATTGACTAACTCGCCTTGAATCTCAACGCAAGCCAACGCGCTTGGGCAATCCCAAGAATCGTACAAGGGGGGAGATCGCTTTACGAACCCTCGCCTTGCGTGCCCTTGATTGCGGTCCAGAGAGGGTATCGGCCAGTGGAGTCGGAGGTGTGCTATTTTTTTCGGGGTCGGGGAACTCCCCCTCCTGTCCTCCCCCTCGCTGCGCAAGGGGGAGGGACGCTCGTATTACGGGCAAGGGGGATCGGGGAGTCGACTTCGTTGGTGGACAAGGGGGATCGGGGAGTCGACTTCGTTGACGGACAAGGGGGATCGGCGAGTCGACTTCGTTGATGAACTCTGCACGTTGACGTTCCACCCGGGCTTGCGCCCGGGCCTACATTTTGTCCTGGGACGCCCCTGCGGGGCTGGCGACGGGCCTTCAGCGTGTGGAGGGCGTGTCACCCGTGTTGATCTCACAGGAGATGTTCAGGGGCTCGGAGGCAGACATCGCGCGGCCTTGAGAGGGTCTGTCCCCTGAAGGTTGACGCCCCTTCGCCAGCCCCGAAGGGGCGTCCCAGGACAAATTGTAGGCCCGGGCGCAAGCCCGGGTGGACCGTCAACGTGCAGATCGCATCAACGAAGTCGACTCGCCGATCCCGACGTGTCCGTCATCGAAGTCGACTCGCCGATCCCCCTTGTCCACCAACGAAGTCGACTCGCCGATCTCGAGGTGACCAACAACGAGGTCGACTCGCCGATCTCGAAGTGTCCGTCATCTCTGCTGATTCGATGATCCCGACGTGTGCGCCAACGGAGACGAGCTGGGCGCCAAGGGGGATCACTCCTTGGGGTTGATCTCGTTGAGGTTCAGGCCGCCGGGGTAGCCGTAGCTGACGTTCTGGACGTTGTCGGGGTCGAGGCTGGGGGGGCCGCCGTAGCCGTAGACGGAGACGCCGAAGGGGAGATCGCCGATGAGCTCGTGTTCGCCGTCGGTGACCTCGATGATGGTGACGCTGAGGTTGCTGTCGCCGATGGGGGTTTGCGAGAGCTCGACGGGCTGGCCGTCGAGGGCGACCTGGGCGCCGACGGGGGCGGTGATGGAGACGTAGTCGGTGGTGTAGGTGGGGGGGCAGAGGAAGACGTAGTTGTCGCGGAACTGCTCGGTGGGGACCTGGAGGATGAAGGTGGGGTCGCCGGTGGAGCTGGTCTGTGCGCCGTTGGAGCCGGCGAAGAAGATGCCGAGCATGACGGGCTCGGTGGAGTTGACCTCGAGGTGGTCGGAGATGGGCAGCTCGATCCACTGGCCGGAGTCGAGGGTCACGGGCTGTTGGAGGGGCGGGTTGAAGGTGATGGTGGTGCCGTCGAGGTCTGCCAGGACGCGGAGCTGATCGGCGACGTTGACGTTGTTGATGCCGCGCGGGGCGCTCTTGGCCACGACGTAGCGCTTGCCGAGGGCCTGTCGGGGGAAGATCTGCTGTTCGAGGTGGTCGCGGAAGGTGCGGCCGGTGGGGACCTGGGTGGCGAAGTTGCCGCTGTAGACGCCGATGGGGGCGTCGGCCTGGATGAGGGAGCCGGTCAGGTCGTTGGTGCCGGTGGTGGCGATCAGGACCAGGGCGTGGAAGGGGCTGTCGAGGGTGAAGGTGGTGGCCGAGCCGGCGGCGAGGCCAGGGATGGCGACGAGGGAGCCGTTGATGGAGGCGGCGGTGTCGGCGGTGGTGGTGACGGTGACGCTGGTGCCGGGGTTGGGGGCGGTGATGACGATGAAGGGCTCGGAGCCGGCGCCGATGCGGTCGCCGGAGTAGGTCATGGCGAAGTACTGGTCGAAGAGGGCGTGCTCGGGGATGAGCAGCGAGCCGTCGGTGGAGGCGGCGCGGAGGGTGCGGTAGGAGTTGAACTGGAAGACGACGACGGGGACGGTGGAGGTGACGCGGAAGGCGAAGGGGAAGAGGCCGGTGCCGCGCAGCTTGAAGTTGCGGTCGGTGTCGATGAAGGTCTCGACCGAGCGCGGGGCGATCTGGAGGGTGGCCTGGGGGCCGGCCTCGGTGGAGATGGTGACGCTGGCCGTCAGGGTGTCGCTGGGGTTGGAGATGGCGATGGCGAAGCCATTGCGGAGCTCGCTGACGGAGGAGTTGGGCAGGTCCAGGCCGGTGTACTCGCAGCCGACGTAGGCGCGGTCGATGCGGGCGGCGGCGCAGGCGTCGATGCATTGTCCGTCGAAGCAGGTGGTGCCGATCTCGTCCGGGGAGCAGGTCTCGACCAGCACGTAGGCGGTGCCGACCTCGTTGCAGATCTCGACGTTGTCGCCGCGGCAGATGGTCGTGCCGGGGTTGCACAGCTGGGTCTGGCAGCCCTGGTCGACGCAGACCTGTCCGGGGAAGCAGTCCTGGGGGGTGACCGAGAGGCCGGGGGGCTCGCAGACGAGCGCGGTGTCGAGGTCCTCGCAGGTCGGCAGCGCGTCCGGGTCGCACACGCGGGCCTGGCAGGCGGCCGCGTCGCAGACCTCGTCGCCGCCGCAGGTCACCTCTGTAAATGTGGGTATTCCTTCAACATCTTCGCAGGTCTGGAGGGTGCGCAGGTTGAGGCAGGTGGCCTGGCCGAGGGTGCAGTCGGGGTCGATGCACTGGCCCTGGTCGCAGATCTGGGGGTCGGGGCAGGGTGAGGCGGCGAAGCCCGCCAGGGGGTCGTCGCAGCGCTCGACGGTGCGGGCGTCGGCGCAGCGGGTCTGGCCGGCGGTGCAGAGGGGCTCAGGTTCGGGGTTGGCCTCGGGCTGGGCTTCGGGGTTGGCCTCGGGCTGGACTTCGGGGCTGGCCTCGGGCTGGGCCTCGGGCTCTGCGGTCGGGGGATCGACGGGGGCGTCGTCGGTGCAGGCGGCGGTCAGGAGGAGGGTCAGGGCGCACAGGCGAGCGGTCGAGCGAAGGGAGGTCATGGGCGGACTCCGGGTCGGGCGTCTGGCCTTCATCTTGCCGCGCGGTGCGGTGCGGCGCAAATACGCGGCCGTCGACGCGGGGGTGCTCCCGTGGTGCCAGAGTCGTGGGCTCGCTGCCTGGGGCGTGTCGTCGGGCGGCTGGGCCTTCGACGGTCGTGTCGGTCGCGGTCTGTGGCGCGGCGTGTGTCGGGCCGCCCCGGGCGCGAGCCTGGGGCGAGACGCCGTCGGCCTGATCGTGACCTGCGGGGCATCGCAACCTTCACCGAGCGAACCTGCCGTGCGCGCCCGGTGGGGTCGTTGATCTCGCCGTGGTCGTCGAGTGGGCGTATAAGGGGGGGGATTGAGGTCGAAGGATGAGCCCGAGTTCAGCAATGCGCGCCCCGCGTGGTTCATGGGCGCTTGAGTTTTAAGGAGGATGAGCGATGAGTCCCTATGCGCCGGCCCACTCGATCCAGTGCGTGACCTTTGACGAGGGGCGGCTGCTGCACCTCAAGACGCTGGCGCGGCAGGTGCCGACGATCGAGGCGGCGGTGGCGAGGATCGCGGCGCTGCGGGGGGAGATGGCGCTCCCGAAGGGGGCCGTGCACGTCCTGTCCGATGTGCACGGCGAGTACATCAAGCTGCGGCATGTGATCAACAACGCCTCGGGTCGGCTTCGGCCGGTGGTGGACAGGCTCTTCGAGGGTCGGGCGTCGGAGGCCGAGCGCCGGGAGCTGTTGAACCTGATCTACTACCCCTGGGAGCAGCTTGAGCAGCTTGGGGGGCGGCTTGAGGACGAGGCGGCGCGGGGGGTCTTTGTCAGGCGGGTGGTGGGTCAGCAGGTGGAGATCTTGCGGGAGCTGTCGAGGTCGTACCCGCTCGACGAGGTGGCGGCGACCTTCCCAGAGGCGTGGCGGGCGGTGATGCTGGAGCTGCTGGTGGCGCCGGCGCTGGGCCGATCGCCGGGCTACATCGACGCGATGCTCGGGGCGATTCTTGAGCAGGATCAAGGGCTTGAGTTTGTCCGTCGGCTGTCGCGGGCGATCCGCAACCTGGCGGTGGATGAGATCATCGTGGCGGGTGACATGGGGGATCGGGGTCCGAGGATCGACAAGGTGATGGCGTACTTGATGCGCCAGCCGGAGGTGAGCGTGTTGTGGGGCAACCACGACGTGCTGTGGATGGGGGCGTGCCTGGGGCAGGAGGCGCTGATCGCGACGGTGATCCGGGTGTCCTTGCGCTACGGTCGGATCGCGCAGCTGGAGGAGGGCTATGGGATCCCGCTGCTGCCCTTGCAGACGCTGGCGGCGCGGGTCTATGGGGACGATCCGTGCGCGCGCTTCCAGTCCAAGGTCAAGAACCTGGACGATCCGATGATGATGGCGCGGATGCAGAAGGCCATTGCGGTGATCCAGTTCAAGCTGGAGGGGCAGCTGGTGGCGCGGCACCCGGAGTGGGGGATGGCGGATCGGGATCTGCTCAGCCGGGTGGATTTCGAGCGCGGCGCGCTGGAGATCGACGGTGTGTGGGTGCCGCTGGTGGACACGCACCTGCCGACGGTGGATAGGGCGAACCCGCTGGCGCTGTCGCCCGAGGAGCGGGTGTGTCTGGACCAGCTGCGGGGGTCCTTCTTGCACAGCCCGATCTTGTGGCAGCAGATGAGCTGGATGTTCAACAAGGGGGGGCTTGTGGCGGTGCGGGACAACCACCTGATCTTCCACGGGGCGGTGCCGGTGGAGGCGGACGGTTCGAGGCAGGAGGCGGTGATCGACGGCGTGCCGGTGTCGGGCAAGGCGCTCTTTGACGCGTGCCAGTCGGTGATCCACCGGGCCTTCAGGCGGCGCGACGAGGCGGCGATCGATCTGCACTGGTACCTGTGGGCGGGTCCGGTGTCGCCGCTCTTTGGCAAGGACAAGATGGCGACCTTCGAGTCGCATTTCTTCCAGGATCCGGCGCTGATGGTGGAGACCAAGAACGCGTACTTCAAGCTGATTCACGACGCGGACTTCGTGCGGGGGGTCTGCGAGGAGTTCGGCGTGGACCCTGGGGCGGGGTTGGTGGTCAACGGGCACGTGCCGGTCAAGATCGAGGCTGGGGAGTCGCCGGTCAAGCGCGGCGGCAATGCGGTGACGATCGACGGGGCCTTCGCGGCGGCGTATGGGGACAAGGGCTACACGTTGATCCTGGAGGCGGATCGGACCTCGCTGGCGCAGCACCACAGCTTCGGCGCGGTGTCGGACTCGATCGAGGGGGGTGCGGACATCATCCCGACGATCAGCGATCTGCGGGTCTTCGAGCCGCCGCGGCGGGTGGCGGACACGGAGGAGGGGGCGGGGATGGTGCAGGAGATCGCGGCGCTGGAGGATCTGATCGTGGCCTACCGGGAGAACATGATCATGGAGCGCTGAGGGGAGGGTGGTGCTGGGATTTGCGGGTCGAGTGGCGTGGGTCCGGGGCGTGTTCGAGGGTGGCGCGGGGGTGGTGGAGGGCGCGGAGGGGTTGTTGGGGGCGCCTTCAGGTGCGCTTGAGGATCTCGGCCTGGAAGCGTCGGCCGCGGTCGGCGTAGCTGTCGAACATGTCGAAGCTGGAGCAGGCCGGCGAGAGGATCAGGATGTCGCCGGGGCGCGCGGCGTCGAGGGCGAGGTCAACGGCGTCGGCCAGGGAGTCGGCGGGGGTGGCCTGGGGGAGTTGGTGGGCGTGGTCGTTCAGGAGGCGTGCGCGGAGCTCGCCGATGACGACGACGCGGCGGGCGCGGGAGCGGAGGGCCTCGACCCAGAGTGAGAGGTCGAGGTTCTTGTCGACGCCGCCGACGATGGCGACGATGGGCTTGTGTCCGAAGGCGGCCAGGCCGGCCATGGAGGCGTGGGCGTTGGTGGCCTTGGAGTCGTCGTAGATCTCGACGCCGCCGATGTTGGCGACGCGCTCGAGGCGATGGTGGGGGGCGGAGAAGGAGGAGATGGCCTCGCGCATGCCGTCGATGTCGAGGTTGAGCGGGAGGAGGGCGCCGGCGGCGCAGAGGGTGTTCTCGACGTTGTGGTCGCCGACGAGGGGGAGGGCGGCCTGGTCGATGAGGCTGCGGTCGAGTCCGCCCCAGCGCAGTCGGAGCTCGCCGTTGTGTCGGTAGGCGGCGTCGGGGTGTGGGGAGGCGGCGCGTGCGGCGAGCGTGGCGCGGACGACGCGTGCGCCGCGGGAGGTCAGGTCGTCCTGCCAGGGTCGGATGCGGGGGTCGTCGATGTTGAGGGTGGCGGTCTGTCCGACGCCCATGTGGTCGATGAGGCCGCGTTTGGCGTCGACGTAGGCGTCGAAGGAGCCCTGGAAGTATTCGTCGATGTGGTCTTCGGCGATGTTGGTGAGGGTGGCGCTCAGGGGGGAGAGGGTGTGCCAGGGTGGGAGCTGGAAGGCGCTGACCTCGGCGATGAGCGCGGCGCGTTGCCCGGGGGGGAGGGGGGAGAGGGTCAGGGCGTCGGTCAGCTCGGCGACGACGGCGCTCAGGGGCGTCCAGGAGTTGCCGCCGACCCAGGCGCGGCGCTGGTGTGCGGCGAGGTGGAAGGCGAGCTTGGTGGTGGTGGTCTTGCCGTCGGTGCCGCCGACGGTGACGAGGTCGACGAGGGAGTCGTCCAGGGCGCGGGCGGCCAGCTCGATCTCGGGCATGACGACGAGGCCGCGGCGTCGGGCGGCCTGGACGGGTTCCTGCCAGGGTTTGACGGACTGGGTGAGGAGGACGGCGTCGGCGCCGAGGTCCTGGTGGTCGCCGCAGCGGATCTCGACGCCTTCGGCCAGGGAGAGGCCGTTGTCGGCGTGGAGGGCGTGGAGGGCGCTCTGGAGGGCGTCGGGGGTGCGGGTGTCGGTGGCGGTGACGCGCTTGCCGAGGCGCCGCAGGAGGTTGGCGGCGGCGACGCCGCTCCATCCCAGGCCGAAGACGGTGACGTGTGCGGCGTGGGGGAGGGGGTCGCGCAGGGAGGGGATGCGGTTCACTTGCCGAGGATTTTATTGAGGAGGGTCTGTGCGGCTTCCTGGTCCTGGACGACGAAGACGTAGAGCATGTGCTTGCCGTCGCGCTCGACGACGGCGCCCTCGGACTTGGCCAGGGCCTTCTCGGTCAGCTTGGCGATGCGCTCGCTCTGTGAGGTCTGGAGTTGGACGCTGGCGATCTTCTGGCCCTTCATGACGCCGTAGGTGAAGAAGTTGTCCTGGGCCTTGCTCTCGCTGACGATGTTCCAGTCGAGGGCCTCCAGGCGCTTCTTGAGGTCCTCGGGGGTCAGCTCGCTGACCTTGACGGAGCCGCCGACGTCGCCCTTCTTGTCCTCGTCGTCCTTCTTGTCCCCGTCGTCCTTCTTGTCCTCGTCGTCCTTGTCGGCCTTCTTGTCTTCGTCGTCCTTCTTGTCCTCGTCGGCCTCTTCATCGCCCTTGTCGTCGGCCTCTTCGTCGCCCTTGTCGGTTTCGGCCTTTTCGGCCTCCTTCTTGGCCTCGTCGACGACCTTGGAGATCTCCGACATGTCGCCGCAGCAGCAACCCGACAGGGCGGTGGCGCCGAAGGCCAGCGTGAGGCTGGTCAAGAGGATGGTGAGTGTGCGATGCGTCATGGGTGCGTCTCCGAGAGGGGCGAGGGCCCGGTTTTGTCGATCGCGTGGACCCTACAGCACTTTGCGAGGTCAGGGCAAGATCAACGCGAGGGGTGTCGGTGCATCGGGGTGTTGACAGAGTGTTGAACATTTGTGTAGTATCATGGTTACGCGCCCGGTGATCCTCAGGGGTCCGTCTCGGGTGTCGCGGCTCGTGGTTCCACGCGGCGAGGTTGTCGGCGCGCGATGGAGAGTCCGGGCGCGTTTTTGAGTTGAACACATCAGGGGGGGGTGAGGGGGATGGTCGAGGGCGGCGCGGCGGGCTGGGTGGAGGTCGAGGGGGGTGGCTACTGGCTCTCTCTGGTGGAGGGGTCGCTGGTGTGCCGCAATGCGCGGGGGAAGGTGCTGGCGTCGGTGCCTCCGGCGGTGAGGCAGAGCGCGCAGGGTCATCAGCTGCTGGCGCTCAAGGAGTGGTTGGAGGGTCACGCGGCGGCGTGTCTGTCGCAGGCGGAGGGGTGGATGTTGAGGTCGCTGCCGGTGTCGAGGGCGGCGGTGGCGGCGGTGTGGCCGGATCCGGCGCAGCGGCGAGCGCTGGAGGATCTGGTGGTGGCGGCGGTGGAGCCGGGCGGTGAGATCGATCAGGGCGCGGCGGGGTTGTTGAGGGGCGTGGACGCGGAGCGGGGTCTTGGGGTGGTGACGCTGGACGGGGAGACGGCGTGGTTGAGCGGGGCGCACGTGGCGATCCCGCACCCGATCCTGCTCGACGATCTGGAGGACTGGCGGCAGCTGGCCGGCGAGCTTGGGGTGTCTCAGGCGGTGGGCCAGCTCTTCCGGGAGACGTGGTCGCGGCCAGCGGACGTGGACGGCGCGGCGGCGCGGACGGACGTGTGGGGAGAGGGTCGCTTCGCGCAGCTGGTGCACGCGATGGGGCGTTGTCAGAGCCTGGGTTACAGGGTCAAGGGGGGTTACGCGACGATCGAGATCCTGGAGGGTGGTCAGCTGGTCGAGGCGCGCTACTGGATCGGGTCGGAGGCCCCGACGGAGGAGACGTTGACGGGGGAGCTGGCCTGGGTCGACGGTCGGGGTCGTGCGATGTCGCTGGGTTCGGTGGGGCCGGTGGCGTGGTCGGAGGGCAACCGCATGGCCAGCCGGGTGTATGCGGGGCGTGTGGTGGAGAAGAAGGCCGGGGAGGTCGGGTGATGGCTGGATCGGGCGAGGGGGTTCTGGAGGGGCTGCTCGGGGCGGGTGCGCTGCTGTCGCTGGGGGTGGAGATCCCGGAGGGGGAGCCCGTCGACGCGGTCACGGCGCGGGTCTACCGGCACCCCGTGCTGGGGCACCCGGTGGTGCGCCTGAGCCCGTCGGTGCTTGCGCCGGGCGATGATCTGGAGATGGAGCACCTGGGCTTCGAGGCGCCGGAGCTGGGTCAGGAGGTGGCGCAGCGGCGGCGTCGCGGGTTGGGTTTTCCGGGGTGGGTGTTGATCAACGATCCGGCCCGCGCGTCGCTGGCGTTGGAGGTGGCGCGCGAGATGAGGCGGTGGGCGGGCGTGGCCAGCGTCAAGATCGGCGCCGCGCGCAAGGGCTTCGAGGATCTCGCGGTGCGTCTTGGGGGGAGCGCGCCGCACTTCCTGCCCTCGTTCTGGGAGGAGGTCGGTCGGATCTTCGTGCGTGCGGGGAGCGCGCGCTACGGCTCGGAGGCCTTTGGCAAGGCGCGCGAGGCGGAGCGTGTCCACGCGCTGGAGGTCGACGAGGCGTCGAGGCTGATGGCCTTCGTGGACTTCGCGCTGGACGGCGCGCTGTCGAGCGGCGCGCTGTCGGATTACGCGCGGGATCTGGAGTTGAGGCACCCTGGGCCGGAGGCCTGGGGGCACTTCAGGGCGCTGTGCGTGAGGCGGACCTTGAGCGGCCTGCCGCCCTGGGCGGGGATGGGGCGGGATTTGAAGCGGATGGCCAGGGCGGCCGGGCTCAACGTGGAGGCCGAGGAGCACCGCTTCCTGCTCGACGTGCTGGAGTCGCCGGCGCTGGTTCGTGCGCCGATGCAGTTCTGGCGCGACTTCCGCAAGCCGCTCGTGGCCATGACGGCGGGCTCCCCGGCTGTTCGCGGCCATCTGTTGAACCTCATGCCTGGGCCTCGGCAGAGCGCCAGCTACCACGGCGAGTGGCTCGACATGCTGGAGGAGTTCGGCGCTCTGGAGGCCGTGATCCAGCCGGCGGAGCGGGTCGCGGCGGGCGCCGAGGCGGCTGGCGGTGCGGCCGCGTGGCTGGAGCGGCTGATGTCGCACTTCACCCACACGTGGTGGAGTTCGACCTCCACCCCTGTCCAGCTCTTCGGTCTCCTGCGGCGGATGGCGCCCCGGCTGATCGCCGAGGCGACCCCGATCCGCTTCGAGGATGCCCGCTGGCATTGGATGGACCTTGATCTGCTCGATCTGGCGCTTGAGCTCGGCGTCCCCGTCGCGGATCCTGGCCCGGGGGCGCACCTGAACCTCTGGCGCTGGTTCAAGCACGAGGCCGACGCCGAGCGCCCCCGCGATCCGGTCAGCGCGGCGGGCGACGCGCGCTTCGCGGCGATGTTTGATCGGGATATGGTCAAGCATTTTCAGGACGCCGACTTTCAAAAATCCATCGTCGGCAAGGCGGGCTTCGCCGACGCCATCCGGCGGTGGATGTCGAGCAATGTCCGCTCTTTGGGGTACGGGACCCTCTCCAGCGCCGAGCTCTCCTTCAACCACCTCAAGTCCTTCGCGCGCGCCGAGTTCTGGCGGGACTCTCCGTCGGCGCAGTCCCAGGTCGCCGAGGTGCAGATCTCGAGGGTGCTGGGTCGGACGCTCCGGGGCGGGATCATGGACGAGCTGGGCTGGCCGGCCTTCGACGAGGCGGCGGGCGATCGAAAAAACCTCAGCATTGGCGGCTCTTTCCCGAACCTCGTGATCTGGGACGGCGCCGCGGCCGAGGCGATCGGCCCGGGCGGTCGGGTCGCGCGCGTGGAGATGCCGGTGCCGGCCAGCGCGACGGTCTTGAGGATGCGGTGCGTCGAGGGTCGGGTGTTGATGTGCTGGCGCGACAGCCGCATGGGCATGGAGGCGCTGTGGAGCGGCGCAGGAGAGTCGCCCTTCTTCCCGCAGATCTACCTGTGGAATTTGACCATCGACGACGCGATGGAGCTGCCGGGCGGCGGCGGCAGCTTTGACGGCGATCGTCTCTTGAGGGCTGGCGACCGGGAGCTGGGGTCGGCGCACATTGGCGTGAAGGTCTTATGCGACGGGGAGAGCTTCTGGGTGATGCAGCCCTGGGGGGACGACGGGGCGGCCTTTACGGAGAAGGAGCCTGCGACCGGGAAAGTCGGGCGCCAGTCCAGGCCGGCGTTCATCGAGGGCTTCCTGGTCGAGGGCGAGCCGCTGGTCAAGGAGGTGATCAGGCTTCAGCCGCTGCCGGAGGGGCTGTCGGGGTCGCCGCTGGGGTCGTCCGGAGGGCTGGTGGGCTGGAGGGCGCGGCGCTCGGCGGCGCTCGGAGGGCCCGTGGTCGCGGAGGGGATCGACGGTCGCCGCCGAGAGGGGGCGCTGGTGGACTCGGGGATGCTCGGGTCGAACAGCCAGGAGGAGGTGCCTTTCGGGCTGATGTCGTGGCCGGGGGACGACCGGCTCAGGCCGATCTCGGCGCTGTGGGGCATGGTCAAGCTGTGGGAGCCTGAGGGCGTCGACGTGCTTGGGCGCTTCGAGGTCGTTCGGGGTGATGAGAGCCCCTTCGCGGCGGGCTCGCCGAGGGTGTTGCCGCCCTTGTGGTGGCACATGCTCAAGCCGCGGGACGTGGTGGGTTCGACGGCGCTGCGGTCGGTGAGCGACGAGGGTGCCGAGCGTCTGATGGCGGCGGGGCGGGCGGCGCTGGAGGCCGCCGGAGGCGCGGTCGTCAAGCTCGACGGCGTGCGGGAGGCGATCGGGGAGGTGTTGCCGTCGGTGACGAACGCGAGGTTGATCGCGGGGATCGCGGGGATCGTGGTTCACGCCGCCAGGCTTGAGCGTACGCTCCGGGAGCTGATCCCGCTGTGGACGAGCGCGCAGGATGACAGCCCGTGGGGTCGCGTGAGCCATTTCTTGAGCCAGGGCGCCGACAGGCCGGTGGTCTTCAAGTCTGGGATGTTGCCCTGGGACATGGTCGGCCGGGTCGGTGCGGTCGCCTTCAAGGCGGTGGCGCTGGGGACGGGTGAAGAGGCGAGGGCCGAGGCGCTGGCGCGCCTGGAGCGTTGGGCGGCCAGCCCGCTTTCGGACGAGGGGTTGGCGGTCAGGGCCTTCGAGGCCCACCTGGGCGGCATGAAGCCGGCTTTCGCCGCGCCGGTGGAGCCGGAGGGTGAGTGGGGCGTCGAGATCGACGGTCGGCGCTACGGGCTGATCGTGTGGGAGGAGTGGCACCCGGACCGTCTGCGCTGCAAGGCGATCGAGGTGTCCACGAGGGAGCCGGATGACGCTGGCGAGGGTGTTTTTGCGCCGCTGCCGGGCTCTGAGATCACGTCGGTCAGGGCCGCGGGGGGGTGGAACGGGGTGGAGCGCATCGGGCGGCTGGTGGCGCTGGCGCGGGAGCGCGGGCCGCTGCCCTGGTCCGAGGCGACGGGCGCGGCGATCGCGGCCCGGACGGGGCTCTCCAGAGCGGCGTCGGCGCTCTTGTGGGCGGGTTGCCCCGGGCTCCAGACCTACAGCAAGAACTTCCTGGACAAGGAGCTGCGCGAGCAGCTCGGGCTGAAGGTCGCCGAGGCGGCCACGGGCCGCAAGGAGCTGGTGGAGTGCAGCACGCCGGATCAGCGCGATCAGGTCTGGCACGAGGCGATGCCGCTGGAGGTCGAGGCGCTCTGGTCGCCGCTGGGGGATGGGGCCGACGATCCGTCGAGCGCGGTGTCGCGGCTGTGTGCGGCGTGGAATCGGGTGGTGGGTCGGAGGGCGTCGGTGCCCGAGGGGCTGCTTCAGGAGGCCGCCCGGGGCTTTCAGGCGCTCTACCAGGCGCCGACGGGCATCCTGGGCTGGGTGGCCGAGCCCGAGCGGGCCGGGGTGCTCAACCTCGACGCGGAGTGGCGGGTGACGACGCAAGGGCGGCTGCAGTGTCGGCCGCCCGAGGCCGAGGGGCGGATGTCGCCGGGGCACTTCGAGGCCCCGACCTTGATCGCGGCCGTCCATTACCTGCCGTGGCTCTTCGTGGAGCTGCCGGTGGGCGATCCGCTGCGGCAGAACCTGGTGCAGGTGGCCGAGCGGGTCTGGAGGCGCCTGAACGCGCCGGGGCTGCTCTTCATGGCCGGGTCGCGCTACTTCCACGGCGAGTCTGAGGGCGCGCAGGCCTTCTTCGAGGCCTTCGGCGGGGAGCCCTTCGAATTGACGGATGAGGGGCCTTCGGAAGACGCCCGCGGGGTCGATCTGGGCGACAGGGTCATCACTTTGATCGAGAGCAAGGGGGCCTACAACTACTCCCACGTTGTGATCTTCTTCCGACCAGGGCGCTGCGCGGACTTCGCGGGGCTGCGCGGGCTGCTCGACGATCCCTACAGCGCGTGGAACAGCGGCCTGGATGCCAGCGAGCTCATGCGCTCGGCGGGGATGGCGGCGCTCATCGAGCGGGTCCGCTCGACCCCCGTGCCCGAGGGGCAGTACGAGGCCAACCCCTTGTGGTCGGCGCCGGAGGTGGTGGAGGCGGCTCGCCGTCGTCTCTCGCTCTCGGAGGACGGTGCGGTCCTCTATCTGCAGCTGCTGGCGCTGGCCGAGCCGACGGCGGTCAACGTCCTGCGCTGGAACGGCTGGCAGCCGGATCGGGCCAAGGCCGCCGCGCAAGAACTCGTCGGCGCTGCGCTGGTGCTTGAGGCCAAGCGCGCCCGCGCGGGTCGGCACACCTTCCTGCCCGGGGGTTGGCAGGTGCTCAAGGCCCCTCACCTGCCGATCGAGACCTGGAAGCTGCCGCTCTACGGCGTCGAGCGCACCGCGGACGGGATGAAGATGCCGCTGAGGCGCGTCTTGCCGCTTCGGCCGCTCCATGTGATCTTCAAGGAGGCCTTCAAGCGCGTCGAGCGCGGCGAAGGCCCCCGCTACGACGCCCTCTGACCCGACGCGCCCGATCAGGGAGGATCCCATGTCGCACGAGCACGCCCCCGACGAGCAGCGTCAGCCGGCCGAGGTCCGCCTCGCCGACGAGCTGGCCTTCCTGGCCGCCTGGGACGGCGGCCCGCGGCCGCCCAGCTGGCGCCTGACCCCGCGGGCGGTGGTGACCTTCATCTGCGGATCGCGGGGCGCCCCGCTGCGGCTCCCGCCCGAGTCGCAGGCCGCCGCCGGGGCGGCCTCATCGAGGGTGATCGAGGAGAAGTTCGTCGGGGATCGGGCGCTGGTCGAGCGGGCGGTGGTGACGCTGGCCGGCGAGCGGGGCCTGTTGCTGGTCGGCGAGCCGGGCACGGCCAAGTCGATGCTCTCGGAGCTGCTGGCGGCGGCGGTCTCGGGCACCAGCGCGCTGACGATCCAGGGGACGGCCGGCACGACCGAGGATCAGATCAAATACGGCTGGAACTACGCGGCTTTACTGGCCCACGGTCCAACCCCCCACGCGCTCGTCCCCTCGCCGGTGGCCACGGCCATGCGCCTGGGGGCCGTCGCGCGGGTCGAGGAGATCACGCGCTGTCTGCCCGAGGTCCAGGACGCGCTGATCTCGCTGCTGTCCGAGCGCCGGATGTCCGTCCCGGAGTTGACCGGCGAGGATGGCGCGCACTCGATCCCGGCGCGTCAGGGCTTCAACGTGATCGCCACGGCCAACCTGCGCGATCGCGGCGTCTCGGAGATGTCCTCGGCGCTCAAGCGGCGCTTCAACTTCGAGGTCGTGCCGCCGATCGGGGATCGGAAGCTGGAGGTCGCGCTGGTGCGCCGTCAGGCCGAGGCTGCGCTGGCGCGCGTCGGGGCCCCGCTCAAGGTCGACGACGCCGTGATGGAGGCGCTGGTGACGACCTTCCGCGATCTGCGCGAGGGGAGGACCGTCGAGGGGTGGGGCGTCGAGCGGCCCTCGACGGTCATGAGCACCGCCGAGGCCGTCGAGGTGGCCACGGCCCTGGGCCTCCAGGTGGCCTTCCTGGGCGCAGACCGCGACCCCGCGGGGCTGCTGCCGGGCTACCTGCTCGGCGTCGTGCTCAAGGACGACCCCAAGGATCGCGGCCGGCTGCTGGCCTACTGGGACGTGGCGGTCAAGCGCCGCGCCGAAGAGGGGGCGCGGCTCTGGAGGCATCTGCTTGAGCTGCGCGCCGTGCTGGAGTCGTCGTGACCTCCCGGGTCAGCCCCCTCGATGATCTCGACGGCGCGGTCGAGGCCCTGGCCGCGTGCCGCGCGCCGCTGCTCATCGGCGTGCGCCACCACTCCCCGGTCTGCGCGGCGGCCATCCCGGCGATCCTCGACGCCTTCGAGCCGGATCGTGTCCTGATCGAGCTGCCCGAGGAGCTTGAGCCCTGGCTGGGCTGGCTCTGCCACCCTGAGGCGAGGGCGCCCATGGCGCTGTCGGCCGCGTGGCCGGCCGGCGATCTCTCCTTCCACCCCTTCGCCGACTTCTCCCCGGAGCTGGCCGCCGCGCGGTGGGCCGCGGCGCGCGGTGTCCCGCTCGCCGCCATCGATCTGCCGCTGGCGCTTCGCGGCGAGGATCGCGGCGAGGTCGAGGGCGCGGAGGTCGGTGAGGTCGGGGTGCTGGAGGCGCTGCTGGGCAGGGTCGGCGCGCGCGACGTCGAGCAGCTCTGGGAGCGGCTGGTCGAGGTCCCCGGCGTGGGCCAGCCGCCCGAGGCGGTGCGGCGGGCGGGGCTGATGGTCGGCTGGGCGATGCGGGTCGACGCCCACCTGCGCTGCGGCGTCTCTCGGCTGGATCTGGCGCGGGAGGGGCACATGAGGGCGCGGATCGCGCAGGCCGAGGGTCGGTCGGCGGCGGTGGTGGGGGCCTTTCACGCCGCGGCGCTGCTGCCGAGCCCGCTGCTCTGGAGGCCGGTGGCGCCGGTGGCGCGAGGCGGGGAGCCGCCAGAGACCTCCATCATCCCGTATTCACAGGATCTTTTTGACGCGCGCAGCGGCTACCCGGCGGGCATCCTCGATCCGGAGTGGCGGCAGCGGGTCTGGGAGGCGGCGCGGGATGGCGAGCCGATGGAGGCGGTGGTGGCCGAGGTCGCCGTGCGGATCTGCGCTCAGGTGAGGGCGCAGCGGCACGTCGCCTCGATGCTGGACGCCACGGAGGTTGCGCGGCTGTCGGTGGACCTGGCGCGGCTGCGGGGCCTGTCGGCGCCGGGGCGCGGCGAGCTGTTGGAGGCCTTGGGGGCGGCGCTGGGTCAGGGCGCGGTGGAGGGTCGGGCGAGGGTCCTTGAGCGGGCTTGCGCGCAGGTGCTGGTCGGTCAGCGTCGGGGGGTGCTGGCGCCCGGGACGCCGCGCTGCGGGCTGGAGGTGCACGTCGAGCGTCTGCTGGTGGAGCTCAAGCTCCCCGGGCCTGGGGCTGCGTCGGGCGATCTGAGGCTGGACCCGATGCGCAAGCCGCTCGATCGGCGGCGGCATGTGGCGCTGAGCCGCTTGAGGGCCTGCGGGGTGCACTACTCGGTCTTGCAGGAGACGGCGGGGCTCGGCGACGGGGAGGCGCTGACGACGCGCTGGACGGCGGCGTGGACCCCGGCGACGGGGGCGTCGCTGGCGCTCATGGGGGTCATGGGGGCGACTCTGGAGCAGGCGTCGGCGGGGGCGCTGCGGCGGGGGCTGCGCCGCGCGATGAAGGATGAGCGGCCCGCATCGGAGGCGGCGCTGCGCTTCGTGGAGGAGGCGGCCGAGTGCGGGCTGGTCGGCCTGGTTCAAGAGGGGGTGTCGCTGCTGCGGGGCTCCTTCCTGGCGCAGGCGACGCTGGGGGCGCTGGTGTCGGCGCTGTCGATCGTGGAGCGGGTGCGGCGCGGGCACGTCCCGGCGATGGTCGACGTCCCGATCGGCGCGTGGTGCTCTGAGCCCGAGGGCCTGGAGGCTGAGCTGGCCGTGGCGGCGGTGAGCGCGCTGGAGGGGCTGGCGGGGTCGGAGGATCCGGGGGACGCGCTGGCGGTGCTGGATCTGGTCGAGGCGCTGGATCAGCGCGCGGGGGGCCTCCAGATCGGGGACGGGCGGCTCTTGTGGGCGCTGCGCGGCTTTGAGCGTCAAGGGTCGCCGCTGATGCAGGGTGCGGGGCTCGGGGCGCTTGTGAGGCTGGGGGATCGCCCTGGGGTCGACCTTGGCGGCGAGATGGGGGGCTGGCTTGACGCGGCCGTGGACGCAGAGGGGCGGCGGGCTCTGACGTCGAGGTTCGAGGGGGTCTTGACGGTTTGCGGGGCGATCTTCGAGGGGGAGCCTGGGTGGCTGCAAGGGTTGGTCGAGCGGGTCGGCGCGCTGCCCGACGAGGCCTTCCTGGAGCGGCTGCCGGCGCTGCGGCAGGGCTTCGAGGCGCGCTCGCCCGCGTCCAGGCGCCGCCTGCTGGTGGCGCTGGCGCCGGAGCTGGGGGATCACGAGGCGCGCAGGGTGGATGAGGATCTGGAGGTGCCCGCGCTGGTGCTGGCGGCCTGGGCCAGGGCAGACAGGGAGGCCGCGTCGATGGCCGCCGCGCGCTTCCTGAGGGCGTCCGTTCGGGGCTCAGAAGTCGAGGCGGATCATGGGGATGCGTCCGCTGGCGGCGCGCTTGGGGCGAGCGGATCGGGGGAGGGAGGGTCGGCGGAGGGCGGAGGGCCGACATCGCGGGTGGCCTGCGCGGGCGACATCGGGTTGATGGATCGGTGGCGGCTGATGCTGGGTCAGGAGCGGGACAAGCTCGCTGGGCGTTGCGCGCGGGCGTCGAGCGCGCTGGAGGGCTTCTTCGGGCGGGGTCGTGGGGAGGGGTCGAGGACGGAGGGGAGGGGCGGGCAGGAGGTGGAGATCCCGTCGACGCGGGATTGGGCCGAGGAGCTTGGGGAGCTCTTCGGGGGTCGTGTGCGGGAGGAGGTGCTGGGGCGGGCGCTGGAGGCGGGCCGTCGCGGCGCGGCGCTGGAGCTGGATCCGTCGTCGATCGTGCCCTCGGTGGCCTTGCTGGAGCAGGCGCTGGCGCTGCGGGGGAGCCTGTCCGAGGATCAGATGTCGCCGCTGAGGCGGCTGATCGAGCGGGTGGTCGAGGGGCTGGTCAAGGCGCTGGCGGCGCGGCTGGAGCCGGCGTTGTCGGGGCTGGTCTCCAGCAGGCCGAGCCGGCGCCCGACGGGGCGTCTGGATTTGCGCCGGACGGTGTCGGCCAACCTCAAGACGGCCTGGCGCGGGGAGGGGGGCGAGGTGCGCCTGAGGCCGGAGCGGCTGATCTTCAGGGCGCGGTCGCGGCGGGCGCTGGACTGGCGGCTGATCCTGGTGGTGGACGTGTCGGGGTCGATGGAGGCGTCGGTGATCTACAGCGCGGTGGTGGCGGCGATCCTCTCGCGGTTGCCGGCGCTGTCCGTCCATTTCCTGGCTTTTAATACAGAGGTTATTGATTTTACGGCGAGGGTCGATGATCCGTTGGAGCTGCTGCTGGGGGTGCGGATAGGGGGCGGGACGCACATCGCGCAGGCGCTGAGGCACGCGGCGGGGTTGATGACGGTGCCGTCGCGCACGATGGTGGTGGCGGTGACGGACTTCGAGGAGGGGCCGCCGATCGGGGGTCTGGTGTCGGCGGTCGAGGGGCTGGTCGAGGCGGGCGCGAGGGCGCTGGGGGTGGCGGCGTTGGACGACGCGGGCGCGCCGCGCTACAGCCGCGCCGTGGCCGAGCGGGTTGTCGCCGCCGGGATGCCGGTGGCGGCGCTCTCGCCTCTGGAGCTTGCGCGGTGGGTGGGCGACACCCTGCGAGGGGGTCGGTCGTGACGGGGCGGCCTTTGATCGCGCCGTCGGCGCTGGCGGCCGTGGTGGAGGGGGTGCCCGCGCGGCTCGTTCGCCGCCTGGACGCGGACCCTGGGTTGGCGCTCGCGTGGTCCTGGGTGGAGGTCGACGGTCGGCATGAGGTGTCGACGGATCAGGGCGAGCGGGTGATCTTGAGCCCGTCGGGCGGTGTCGTCCGCGAGGTCGGGGGTTTGTCGTGCACCTGCCTCTTGTCGCCGCGCTGCCTGCACCTGCTGGCGGTCGCCTCGGTGCTGGCGGTCGCGGATGAGGTCCCGGTCGAGCCGCCTGCCGGGGGGGAGGGCGCCGCCGCGGTGATCGCGGCGGAGGCGATCGAGGTGACCTCCGAGGCGCAGCGGGCGGCCGCCGGGGCGCTGTGGGCGGCGGCGGCGGCGGTGTTGGCGGTGGGGCTGGAGCGCAGCGGGGTGGTGTTGACGGCGGAGCTCATCCGGGCGGTCCACGGCGCGCGGCTGGCGGGCCTGCATCGGGCGGCCGGCGCGGGCGGTCGGCTGGTGCGGCAGATCCGGGAGCTGCGCGGCGTCGGCGCCAGCTTCCGTCTGGATCGGTGCGTCAGGGATCTGGGGGTGCTGCTGGAGACGACGGCGAGGGTGCTTGGGGGGGAGGTGGCGGCGCTGGGGGTGGGGCGCAGGACCTACAGCGCGCAGGGAAACCTGAGGTTGTACGGCATCTTGTCGGAGCCGATCTCGGATCCGGGCGGCTTCGCGGGGGTGGTCACGACCTTGGTGGACGCGCGGGGTCGATTCTGGACGAGGGCTGAGGTGCGGCCTGGCGCGGCGGAGCAGGCGACGGCGGCCTACGAGACCTCGGCGGGGCTGGGGGAGCTGGCGCTGGTGCACCGGGAGCTGTGCCGGTCCGTGATCCAGATCGAGGGGTCGACGGGCTCCGAGGACGGTCGGCTCGGCGCGGGGGCCGGGGTCAGGGCGGTGCGCGCGGGGCTGTCGTCGTGGGCCGAGGGGTCGGTGTCCGGCTTGTGGTCGGTGGGCCTGAGGGAGCAGCTTGAGCGCGCGCACGAGGGGATCGAGGCGGATCCTGGCGCTGCGGGTGCGGGCTTGATCTTCGTGAGGGTGGAGGTCCAGGGGCTCGACGGTGCGCTGCTGGTGGCGCTCGGGCCGCAGGGTGAGCCGCTCTTGTTGACGGCGGGGGAGGATCAGCCGCTGGGCTTGTCCAACTTGAGGCAGCTGGCGCGCTTGCCAGGGTCGCAGTTGGCGATCATCGCGCGCCCGGAGGCGGACAGGCCGGGGATCTTCCGGTTGCTGGCGGTGGGCGAGCAGTCGCCGGGCGTCCTGAGGCTGCCGGATGCGTGGGCGGGGAGGGTCAACGTGGCGTTGGACGCCGTGGTGGGGGCGTCGCTGGGTCCAGCGGCGCGGCGCACGGCGCAGGAGGTGGGCGTTCGGGCCGCGCTGCCGCCCGACCCGCTGGCCGCCGCGCGCCGTCGCCTGAACGCGGTCGCGCTGGGCGGCGCTGCGGCGCTGCCGCCCTCGGCGCTGTCGGCTCTGGAGCGCGAGGCCGCGGCGCTGGATCGCGGCTTGATGGTGGGGGGTGCGGCGTTGCTCAGGGCGCTGGGGGTCGAGGCGCAGCCGCGCGCGCGGGATCTGCGCGGCGCCTTGTCCTCGGCCGAGGTGGCCGATCCCTCCGCGAGCGGTCGGGCGGGCGGTGCGGTGCGCGAGGCGCTCTCGGGCGCTTCGGGTCTGGCGTGGGCGTGGGCGGCGCTGTCGGTGTACGTTCGGCGCTTCGATCAGCGGGTGCAGCTCTCACATTGATCGTTGGAGTGTCGGCACTCTTTCGATGACCAGTGACAGCGCTCGGCGAACCAGACCTCGGCGGGGTGGTCGCCGGAGATGGCGCAGATCCGGGTCGAGGAGCGGCAGATGGCGGCGCTCAGGTCGCAGACCTTGTCGCAGGAGTCGGGCGTGGGGGCGGTGAAGTCCTCGACGCCGAACTCCTCGCGGTAGTCGGTGATCTTCAGGCCGATGTCCTTCTCGAGTGACTCGATGAGATCGCGGGGGTCTTCCTCGAAGTCGTCGCCTTCGAAGTCGGTGCTTTCGAAGGGGTCGCCCTCGAAGTCGTCGCCCTCTTCGCTCTCGACCGACAGGGACTCGGCGGGCCGCTCGACGGGCTCAGGGGGGGCCTTGAAGTCGACGGGGCCGACGCCGCGCCGGGCCGGCTCGGGCGAGGGGCCGCCGTGGTCCTTGCTGTTGGCGCGGGTCTCGTCGTCCTGGTCCTGCTGGGCGTCCTGGGCGGCGCCGCTGGAGTCCTTGCGCTCCCTCTCTTCGCGCTCGGTCTGCGGCTTGGGCACGGGGTCGGGCACCGGGCTCAGGGAGGGGGCGCTGCAATGGGCCAGGGCGAGCGCGGCGAAGAGGACAGAGGCCCGCCAGGGCGCGCGCGATGTGGAGGGCTGGGTCGTCATGGCCTACTCCCTGGGCGTGGGGGGTGTGGCGGGCGCGGGTGCGGCGTCGAGGATGGCCTTGAAGATCACGATGGCCTCGCCGTGCTGCTCGACGGCCCCGCGCAGGTCACCGCGCTTTTCGAGGATGTCGGCCAGGACCTGGTGCAGGTAGCCGCGAAAGAGCGAGGGCGGCGCCTCCGCCTCGCCGACGAGCCCTCGTCGGGCGACCTGCTCGGCCTCGTCCAGCGCCTCGTCTTCGAGGTGCATCCTGGCCAGCCGGGTGGCGCCGTCGAAGATGACATCGTAGCTCTCGGCGGCGGCGCCGCGCAAGGGCTCGGCGGTGTCGAGCAGCGCGTTCATCTCGGCCTTGGCGTCGTCGCGCTGGCCCTGGCGCAGCGCGATGTCGGCGCGCTTGTGGTGCCCCTCGGCCAGCGAGAGCAGCGCCGCGCCGCGCTGCGGGTTCTCCTCGACGGCGCCGCCGAGGTCGGCCGGGCGGCCGGCGCAGGCGCAGAGCGCCAGCAGCGCGCAGAGGGCCATCAGGGCGAGCGCGGTCGAGGCCAGCGCGCTCGCCCACCACGGCGAGCGCTCGCGGCGCAGGCGGCGGGGAGGCGCTGTGCGAGCGCGTCCGGGTTCTGGCAAGGCAGGGGCCATCACAGCCTCCTCGCTCGGGCTTGCTGTCGGGCGCGGTGCGCGTCGAAGCGAGCCTCTCGCAGGTTGCGCAGGAAGTGGTCGCCGGCGGGGCCGGTGGGGGCCTGGGCGCCGGACATGAGGGTCTTGAGCGAGCGCTGCTCGACCTGCTTGAGGTGGGCCTCGGCCGCCTCAAGTTCGATCTGGGCGGTGGGCGCGGGTGAGGCGGCGCGCTCTGGCCCCCCGGTCGGGGCGTCCACCAGGCCCATCGGCAGCAGGGTGCCGAAGAAGATCACCAGGAGGATCGCGGCGGCCAGGGCGAAGGCCGCCCTCACCGAGGCGCGCTGTGTCCAGGGGATCACGCGGGGCGCCTGGGCCGGCGAGGGCAGCTCGGCCTTGATCGCCTTCCAGATCCGGTGGGCCTGGAGCTCGTCGAGGTCGCCCTCGCGGGTGGAGGCTCGCAGGGTGTGGAGTGTGGCCAGGGGCGCCTTGAGGCGATCGAGGCGCGCGTCGTCCGCAAGGGGGAGCGCCTCGATGGCCGCCGGGCCTCGGCGGGCCGCGTCGAGGGCCAGACCGACGATCCTGGCGTCGTCGAGTTCGAATGGCTCGGGGGTGTCTTCCCCGAGGGCTTCGAGCTCGGCGAGGATCTCGGCCTCCTCGTTGTTGTGTCTGTCGCCGCTCATCGCAGGCCTCCTGCCTCTTCTTCGGAGGGGTCCCCGAAGAGTTGGCGGTAGATCGTCTCGAAGCGCTTCAGCGCCCTGTGGAAGAGGACGTCGAAGGTGCCGATCTTCACGTTCATGATCTCGGCGCAGGTCTCGCGGTCAAGCTCTTGAAAGAGGCGCAGCTCGATCGCCTCTTTGTAGCGATCGTTGAGCTGCCCGCTGTCGAGCACGGCCTTGACCCGCACCTTGATCGTCTGGCGCTCTCGCGCCTGCTCCAGCGCCTTGTCGGGGCGCTGGTGGGTGTCCATGGCGGGCTCCGAGGCCTCCACGAAGTGCCCGTAGCCTCTGCAGAAGACCTCGGTGCGCTGGTGGCGCCGGTGGACGTCCATGGCCATGTTGCGGGCGATCGTCTTGAGCCAGGGCAGGATCCCGCGCTCCTGCCAGGTGTACCCTTCGATCCGCTCGAAGGCCTTGATGAAGGTGTTCTGCAGCACCTCCTCGGCCAGCTCCCGCTGCGGGAGCACGGGGAAGATGACGGCGGCGTGGAGTTGCCGGGAGTAGGCCCGCCAAAGCGGCTCCAGAGCCCTCGCGTCGCCGTCCTTGAGGCGATAGACGAGGCGCTCTTCCTCCTCCAGAGAGAGCGCTGTTGCCTGATCCTCCGCCATCTCTCCTCGCCGTCTTGAACGCGGCAGCCTTTGGGCGCTTACACTGGATCTTCGCGGATGACCGCGTCCTCAGGGCGGGGTGGGCTCGCCCGCGTTGCGGGCGGCTTCGAGGTCTTGCTGGAGGGTCTGGATGAGCTCCTGATCGGCCTTGTGTCGGCCGTCGAGCTCGTCGAGCTTCTCCTTGATCACGTCTCGCTCGGACTGGAGGTCGCTCAGGTTGCGCTGGCGGGCCTCCAGGTCGTCGGCGAGCTGGTCGCGCTCGGACTTGAGGTCCTTGATCGCCACCTGGTCATCGGCGAGCCGCTGGTTGGCGCTCTGGAGGGCCTCCTCCAGGGTCGGCACCCGGTCGTAGCCGAGCATGAAGCCCATCAACAGGCCCAGCGCCAGCGTCGCGACGCAGGCGATCATCAGGATCGTCGGGTTGAGGGAGGAGGGGGCGGCCCGCTGGTCCGGGGCCGCGTCCTCCGGCGCCTTGGCGGGCGCCTGGGTGAGCTTGAGGGGCTGCCCGCTGCTCACGCTCAGCGCGCTGTAGGCGATGAGCTGGGGCGAGATGGCGCCGAACTCATCGACGCCCACGAAGTCTTCCTCGTCGCTCGCGGGGTAGGGGTCCTCGGCTGGCGCGCCATCCCCCCGTGCGTCGTCGAGATCGTCCGAAGCCTGCGCGTCGCCTGGGTTTTTTTCGACGCCAGCGCCTTCGACCTCAGGATCGCTGTTGGCCTCGTCGCCCTCCTCATCGTCGCCGGCGGCCTCTCCCTCGGCGCCGCTGGTGGCAGGGTCGCCCGACGCGCCGTTGGCCTGGGCGTCGGGGTCGTCCGGCGCCTCGCTGGCCGCGGCCTCAGCGATGTCGTCGAGCGGCGCGCCGCCGCCCTCGCCCGTCGCAGGCGGCGAGTCCTGGTGGTCTTCGGGGTCGGCGCCCTCGTCGAGCGATTGGGCGATGTCGTCCCAGTTGTCGGCGAGCAAGGCGATGACCTGGGACTGTGTGGGATCTTCTGGCGCCTCGATCTTGTCGGCGTCGGGGTCGCGCCTTTCGCCGTCGAGGGCAGCGGAGAGGGCGTCGTCGATCGCGGCCGTGGCGTCGATCGCGCCTCCTGGCGCCTCGGGAAGGCTCGACGCCTGCGGCGCCTCGTCGCCCGCGCCGCCCGGCGGTTCGGGCTCGGCTTGCGAGGCCGGCTCGCCGTCTGGGAGAGGCTGGGGCTCGTCGCTCGACACGGCGTCGCCGTTGGGCGCGTCGCCATCGTCGTCGGAGGGATCATCGCCCATCGGCGCGCGCTCGGCGGGCGCGTCGATCGAGCCTGGCGCGCTGGCCGGGGCCTCGGCGGCGCTGGCCGAGCGCGGCTCCGCGGCGGAGTCCTCCGGGTCTGAGCCTGCCGCCGGGTCTTTGGGCGGCGCCTCGCGAGGGGCGGGCGGCGGTGGCGGGGCGTAGGTGACGCGCGCGCGCTGAACGGGCAGCGACTCGATCTGGATCAAGGAGATCGTGGTGTTGTCGAGGCCGCCTCGGGCGTTGGCCTCGTCGACGAGGATCCGGGCGGCCTCGTGGGGTTCGAAGTCGCGCAGGATCTGCCCGATCTCGTAATCTTCGAGGGGGCCGGTCAGGCCGTCAGAGCACATCAAGAAGAGGTCGCCGGGTTCGAGGCGGATGGGGTAGGGGCTGGACTCGACCATGACGTCCTTGGTGCCGCCGAGGGAGCGGCTCAGGACGTGGGAGGTGGGGTGGTGGCGGGCGGCCTCTTCGGTCAGGATCCCGTCGTCGACCAGGCGCTGGACCATGGTGTGGTCCTTGGTCAGCTGCATGAAGGTGTCGCCGCGCAGCATGTAGATGCGGCTGTCGCCGACGTGGGCGATGTGGGCGACGTGCTCGTCGATGAGCATGGCGACGACGGTGCTGCCCATGCCGCGCAGGTCGAAGCGCTCCTGGGAGGTGCGCCAGATGTCGTAGTTGGCCTGTCGGATGGCTTGCTCAAGGGCGCGGTCGGAAGTGCTCTGGTCCGAGCGGCGCAGGGTGCGCTTGATCTCGTTGACGGCCATCTGGCTGGCGGTGGCGCCGCCGGCGTGGCCGCCCATGCCGTCGGCCACGACGAAGAGCAGCCCGAAGCGGGTCAGGTCGTGACCTTGATAGTCCTGGTTCTCGTCGCGCTCGACGCCGATGTCGGACAGCGGCACATAGTTCAGTCCATCGATCATGGTGGCGCTCGCCTCGCTGGCTCAAGTCTGGGGGCATCGTGGCCCAAGACGTGGGTTTCGTCCAGCCCTTGAGATCAAGGAGGGTGGGGAGGGGCCGAAGGGGTGGGGAGGCGAGCTTGAGGGGGGCGAGGCTACTTGGGCAGGTCAGGCACGGAGGTGGCGGCGTCCTTGAGGCCGGAGGCGGTGTCCTTGCTCTCGTTGAACTTGTCGAGGAATTCCTTGGCCGCGTCGCCCCGGTCCTTGACGGCCTCGCCCTGGACGACGGGGCCGGTGGCGCCGGCGCCGGCGGCGAAGTCGGGGTCACCCCAGACGATGATCAGGTCAAAGGAGGAGTCCCAGTAGATCTCGAGGGTGGCGGTGCGGATGTTGTTGACGATGGACTTGGCCATCTGGGCTTGATCGCCGTAGCCCTTGCGGTAGTAGATCAGGGGTCGGCGGCGGGTGTGGCGGTCGAAGCCGTACTGGCCGATGAAGAAGTTGCGCTGCATCAGGTCCTTGCGGATCCGGCCGACGTGGAAGAGGCCCGGCTCGCCGGCCCCGTTGAGCAGCTGGATGCGCACCAGGCCGACGAGCTGCCGGAAGCGGGCGCTGTTGTGGACCGGTTCGAAGTCCTTGTCGCTGCGGGCCAGGCTGAACTTGGCCTGCGCCGCGGAGTTGTCCCAGGAGCGTAGCGCGCTGAGCGCGCGCACGGTCCCCTCGTCGTCGCCCAGCATCGCCATGGCGCAGGCCAGGTTGTACTGCGCCGAGACGTTGAAGGGATCGGCGGCCAGCGCCTGCTCGAACTTGCCCACCGCGGCGGCGTACTGGCGGCGCTTGTTGAGGCGGATGCCGTCCTTGGCCAGCCGCTCGGCCTTGCCGACCTGACCGCTGCTGGACTTGCGCACCTGGACCGAGCCCGCCTCGGGGAAGGCGAAGACCTCCTTGGAGGGGTCCTTCGTCCCAGCGGCGCAGTCCTGGCCGATGTTCGGGTCCAGCCACGCGCCGCCGACGAGGCAGAGCGGCCTCGGCTTGCCGATCCGCTCAAGGGCGCCCTTGGCCAGCGCCTTCTGGTTGGCATTGCCGTAGACGAAGAGCCAGGAGAAGCCGCGGGCGAAGAGCTTGCGCTCGTCGGGGGACAGCCGCGAGACCTCCTTGTACTGCTCCCACAGGACCGCGCACTCCTCGAGGGACCCCAGCTCGTAGCGATCCGGCGCCTTGAGCACGAACTCGCAGTCGTTCTTGTTGCTGTTCCACTGCGTGTCGTCCGCCGCCGCCGTCGATCCAAAGACGAGCAGCGTCAACAGCGCGCTCACCGCGATCCATGCGGCGCCGGCCCAGGTTGCCTTGCGTCTTGTTGCGTTCATCGTCACCACCTCCGCGCTTGTGCCCCACAGGGTTCTTTCGACGCTCTGGCCAACAGTAGCACACCGGCCCCTATTTCGCACGACCTCGACCCGCTGACGGACCCGGGATCTACCCGGGGTCCACCGTGTAGAGGTCGTCCAGGAACACCAACCCATCTTCATGAAGCAGGTAAACAACGCGCAAGCCCGTGTCTACGCCCCCACTGGCACGACAGAGCTTGATCCAATGGGGTTCAATCAGGCCCTTTCTGATTCCATCATGACGTGTGGGCTCGGCCTTGAGGTCAGCCAGCGCATCCTCGAGGGCCTGGGCCCTCAACAGGGTCAAACGGCCATCCGCGATCAAGCCGTCCAGCGAACTCTCGAAACGCTCTGTGTGGAAAAGGGCATGGGTCATGAGGCCCGAGCCTGGAGGGCTTCCAGGCGTTGGATGTGTGCCCTGAGTCTGGCTTCGACGTCGCCTCTGGCTGGGCGCTTCATGGCTGCCAAGGCGTCCGCATCGAGGGATTCGAGGTAGCGATCCCAAGCGGCGTCTTCAGCAGAGGGTTCGGGGTCCTGCCGATCCTGAAGGGGGGTTTGAGGTTTGGATGGGGGGTTCATTCAGGCCCTCTCGTTTTGAACCTTGGTGCGTTCGTGGCGCTCACCTGCGCGGGTGCGCCCGCAGAATCCCTCCGGTGCTGTGGCCGACAGTAGCACACCGGCCCCTGTTTCGCACGACCTCCGCTCCCTCGGCGGTCGGAAGTGACAGCGCCCTGGACCTTGCCTTATGATGCCGCCTGTTGACCGATGGGCGGTCTGGATCAAGGAGCGAGGGAGCGAGGGATGAAGAAGAGCAACATGCGCATCACGGCGGCACTGGCCGCCTTGCTGCTGGCCGCGGGCAGCGCCATCGTGGGCGCCCGGATCGTCGGCGCGTGGCCCAACGGCCCGGACGAGGATCCGCTGCTGGACCCGCCCAATGACCCCGGCTTCGTGCAATTCAACGAGGAGGGGCAGGTCGTCGACGGCGACTGGAACCTGTGGAGCTTCACCCCGGAGCGCTGGGCCGACAACCCCAACTTCCGCCAGGAGGAGGTCGCCATGGGCACCGGCATCCACGCCGATCGCGCGTGGCAGCGGACCATCGGCCGATCCGAGGTCATCATCGCCGTGCTCGACTCCGGCGTGCGCTGGGGCCAGACCGACCTGATCAACAAGTACTACCTCAACAGAGCCGAGCTGGACTCGCCCGAGATGCGCCCGCGCACCCCCGAGGGCTTCGAGGGCGACCCCTTCGATGTCAACGGCGACGGCATCTTCAACATCAAGGATTACGCGCACTTCTTCCCCGAGGAGGAGCTCGCGCGCCTCGACGCCGCCCCCGGCAACCAGAACGGGCGGATCGACCCCCAGGACCTGATCCGCCGCTTCTCCGACGGCGTCGACGGCGACGCCAACGGCTACATCGACGACATCTCCGGCTGGGACTTCTTCTGGAACGACAACGACCCCCACGACGACACCGACTTCGGCCACGGCGACGGCGAGGCGCGCGACTCGGCCGCCGAGGGCAATGACGGCCAGGGCGGCATCGGGGTCTGCCCCACCTGCCTGGTGCTCATGTGCCGGGCCGCGGACTCCTTCGTCGCTGACGCCAACGAGTTCGGCGCCTCCGTCATCTTCGCCGTCGACTCCGGGGCCTCGCTCATCCAGGAGGCGCTCGGCTCGATCAACAACACGACCTTCTCGCAGAAGGCCATCGAGTACGCCTACCAGAACAACGTCGCGGTGGTCGCCTCGGCCGCCGACGAGCTCTCCTTCCACCACAACTTCCCCGGCACCAACAACCACACCATCTACGTCCACGCCGTCGTCCACGACAGCGCCCGCGAGGATTCCACGACCTTCCTGAATTACAACAACTGCACCAACCACGGCGCCCAGCTCCTGCTGTCGACCCCCGGCGGCGGCTGCTCCTCGGAGGCCGTCGGCAAGACCTCCGGCCACGTCGGCCTGGTCTACTCGGCGGCCCTCGACGCCGAGATCTCGCCGCCGCTGAGCGCCGAGGAGGTCCGGGGCCTGCTGATCATGTCGGCCGACGACATCGACGTCGAGGAGAGCCGCGACACCAGCCGCGTCGGCCTGCCCTGCACCCAGGCCGACGCCAACACGGTCTGCGGCACCGACGGCCTCTTTCGCTGCTTCCTGCCCCCCAACAACCGCGACGACCCGAGCGCCCCGCCCGTCGGCGAGTGCTTCAACACCAAGTTCCCCTCCACCGACGGCTGGGACTTTCACTTCGGCTACGGCCGCAACAACGCGCGCGGCTCCGTCGACATGATCTTCGAAGGCATGATCCCCCCCGAGGTCGACATCACCGGCCCGCTCTGGTTCGAGACGGTCGATCCGCTCAAGACGCCCACCCTCGACATCGTCGGTCGCATCGGCCGCCGCGTCGACGGCCTGGCGCCGCGCTACACCAGCTACGACTACGTCGCCGAGTACGCGCTGGGCGTCGACCCCAAGGGCGGCTGGATCGAGATCGCCGCCGGCACCACCGAGGGCATCGACGGCACTCTGGCCTCGCTCGATCTGAGCACCCTGCCCGAGGTCTTCGACTACAAGAACCGGCCCGTCGATCCCCACGAGGACGCCATCACGCTGCGGGTGCGCGTCACCGCCGTGGGCGCCATCGGCCCCGTCCACAGCGAGTTCCGCAAGGCCGCCTTCGTCCACCACGACGACACCCTGATGCCCGGCTTCCCCATCTTCCTCGGCGCCTCCGGCGAGTCCTCGCCGAAGCTCTTTGACTTCGACGGGGACAAGAAGGACGAGCTGGTCATCGTCTCCGCAGACGGCATCGTGCACGCCTTCAAGGCCGACGCCACCGAGATGGCCGGCTTCCCCATCCGCCTGGGGCTGCGCCCCGGTCAGGACGACGACAAGCCCAACAGCCACCGCTCCGCCTGCTCCTTCCGCCAGGACAAGGCCGGCTGCCGCGCCCAGCGCTTCACCCTCGACCCGGACGTCGCCCAGACCCTCATCGCCACCCCGGCCATCGGCGACCTGGACAACGACGGCGACGCCGAGATCGTCGTGTCCAGCTTCGACGGCGAGGTCTTCGCCTTCCACCACGACGGCAAGCTCGTGGCCGGCTTCCCGGTCGAGATGGACGCGCAGCACAGCGCCCTGGCGCGCTCGCCCGACATCAGCGTGGCTGGGCGCAATGTCATGGAGCAAGGCTTCTTCGGCTCGCCTGTCCTCTACGACCTCGACGGCGACGGCGACCTGGAGATCGTCCAGGCCGGCATGGATCAGCACCTCTACGTCTGGAACCACGACGGCGCCCAGCAGGAGGGCTTCCCCGTCCTGTGCCGCGACGCGGAGGAGGAGGGCGGCGGCGTCGGCGCCCGGATCATCGTCACGCCCGCCATCGGGGACCTGGACCTGGACGGCGAGCCTGAGATCGTCCTGGGGACCAACGAGGTCTACAACGAGTCCGAGACTCGCATCTACATCGTCAAGGCCCGCGGCAATGCCGACCCCGACGGCCCCTTTGAGTTGGGCGGCCCCCAGTTTAATTTCGGCCTGATTGGCGAGATCCTGCCCATGGTCGGCACCGGCGAGCCGGCCAACCCTGCCATCGCCGACGTGGACTTCGACGGCCGCCCCGAGTTCGCCATGGAGGCCATCGCCGGGCAGCCCATCATGCTCCAGCTCAACATCGAGCGCAGCCCCTCGGCGCTGATCCCCATCTCTCGCATGGACAACGTCCTCTTCGGCGCCCGCTCCAACTCCCTCGACTCTCCCGCCTATCCCCTGGTCAACAACGGCTCCTTCGGGCGCCTGGACCCCTCCGGTGACCTGGCCTACGTCAAGGGGACCGCGGGCTTCAACTTCGCCTTCGCCTTTGCCGAGGGCGGCACCCGCCTGATCTTTGACCACCAGATCTCGGCCTGGAACGCCAACCCCGCCAGCCGCACCCCCTCCGGCCAGCCCTTCATCGAGGGCTTCCCGCAGAAGGTCGAGGACTGGCAGTTCTTCATGAACCCGGCGCTGGCCGACTTGACCGGCGACGGCCTCTCCGAGGTCATCCTCGGCAGCGGCGGCTACCTCGTGCGCGCCATCGACTACAAGGGCGACGAGGCCCCCGGCTTCCCGAAGTTCACGGGCGGCTGGATCATCGCCAGCCCCGCCGTCGGCGACATGGACGGCGACGGCAAGTTCGACGTCGTCACCTCCACCCGCAATGGCTGGCTCTACGCCTGGAAGACCGAAGCCGCGGCCACCAACCGCCTCGACTGGCAGTCCTTCGGGCACGACCCGGCCAACACCAACAACCACGGCACCCCGCTCAAGAAATACGGCGACGGCCCCGGCCCTGACGAGGACCCCGTCTGCGGCAATGGCGCTCTGGAGGACGGCGAGGTGTGCGACGGGGATGAGCTCGGCGGCCAGACCTGCCAGAGCCAGGGCTTCGCCTCGGGCGAGCTGGCCTGCGTCGACTGCGCCCTGGACACCTCGGCCTGCGCCGAGGATCAGGTCAACCCGCCCAACCCCGCCGACGACAACGACGACAGCGGCTGCTGCGCCGTGCCCTCCTCGGACCCGGCGCGCACCCCCTGGATGCCCATCGCCCTCGCCGCCCTCGGGCTGGCCCTCCTGGCGACGACTCGCCGTCGCTGATCCTCACTCGTTGAAGCAGATCGGCAGGCCATCGCGCTGGTGGAAGCTCAGGCGCACGATGAAGGGCTGGACGATGATGCCGTCGTCCGCCTCGCTGCTGGCCAGCGCGAACCACTGCGACTGCGGGTCAAAGTGTGTCCGCGCGCCGGTCGCCAGCGCCAGCGGGCCCTTGGCATTGAGGATGCGCTCGCTCAGCGGCGTCAGCGCCTGACCGATCAGCGCCCCCGCGTTGTCCAGCCGCGCGACCTTGATCCGGTGCGTCGCTTCGATCAGCGTCTCCCCCCAGATCGCCGCGACGCCGTCGTCGAGGCTGGCCAGACGCGGCGAGAAGGCCCCCGGCCCGCTGCCTGGAATCAAGGTCGGCTCGACCCGAACCTCCCCCTGCAGGTTGACGACCATCGTGTAGATCTCCGTGGCGCTGTCCTCATTCAAGGCCGCGTACATCAAGAGGAATTGCCCGTTCGATGTCACGGCGACCGCCAGGCCCCCGCTGTCCATTCCGCGCACATCAAAGTTGCGCGGCTCTCCCAAGGGCGCGCCCGACAGGTCAATGGCCCGCCACACGATCGCCGCTGGTTCACCGCCCTGGAGGCTCTGCCCCACGACCAGCCCGCCCACGGACGACAGCGCCACCGACAGGTTGATGACCTCGACATCCATGATGGTATGGACCGTGTTGCTCAACGCTCCATTGCTCTCGATCGACCGCAGCTTGACGCTGTCCAGCCCCTGCACCTTGGCCCCCCAGACGATCACCCCGCTGCCCGCCGCGCGCGACGCGACCGCGTACCCGGTGATGCCCGTCGCCACCTGGACGCCTCCCGTCGCCGTTATCCATGAATGGTCGAGCCGCTCGTGGTACAGCGCCGTGGTCAACCCGGGGGCGGCCAGATAGGTCAACTCGATGCCCAGCGGGTGACCCGACAAGGCCGGAGACTGCAGCGTCGTCCTGGGTGGGGCGGGGATGGTCGCCAGCGTCTGCACTTCGCCGCCCTGCCGGGCGTATCGCGCCAGCTGGATGGAGGGCGGGTCGTCCCTCTGCCCCTCGAAGCCCGACGCTGACTCCACCCAGACCACCGTCGCGCTCGCGCCGCTCGGGTGGAGCGCCACGCCGGGGCTCGTCTGGTTGATCCCGTCCACCGAGCGCGGCGGCATCGGGATGCGCGGGTCGTCGGAATCCTGCTCGCAGCAGTTCTCGTCGCTTCGCCCGCTGCAGTTGTTGTCCACCCCGTCGCACAGCACCTCGGGCTGCAGTTCGAAGGTCTGCCCGATGGCCTCGGCGAAGGCGAAGTAGTCTCGCTCGGTGCAATCCAGGATCTCACCCTCCTGGCAGGACGTCTTCGAGCCCTCGCACACCCCCTGCGTCAGCGCGCAGTCTGGCGTCTGGAGATCTCTGTCTTCGGCGTCGACGCCGTTGTCGCAGTCGTTGTCGACGCCGTCGCAGCTCTCGAAGGCGTCGGGGTTGACGCTTCGGTCGTCGTCATCGCAGTCCCCGCCACGCAGCGCCGTGTAGGGGGCCTGGGCCGCGCACTGCCTCGCGCTGTCGTTGTCCAGCCCGTAGGTGTCGTTGTCCTGATCCTTGAAGAACTGCTGCGCCCCGATCAGATCGCAGCGGGTGGCCTCCGGGCCGTCGCAGACGGCCTCCCCGCAGGTCTGGCAGGTCGCGCCGGGCAAGGGGTTGAGCCCATTGCAGCCGCCGCAGGCGTTCTGCGTCGGGGCCTCGCACCGCACCGCGTCCTCTCCAATACAGACGTACACGCCGGGGCACACCTGCCGGGTGCAAGTCGATCCGGGGGCCGCGCTGAGCAGCGCGCACCCCCCACACCCATTGAGGACGCCCTCGTCGACGAGGTTGTTGCAGTTGTCATCGACGTCATTGCAGGACTCCGCCCTGCCCGGTCGGATGTCCGCGTCGCCGTCATTGCAGTCCCCGCTCTGCGTGGCCGTGAAGAGCGCGGCGGGCGCGCAGGCCGTCACCGACTCGCTGGTGCCGAAGCCGTCGCCGTCGCCGTCGCGGAAGAAGAGGCTCAGGCTGTCCTGACAGGCCAGCGCGTCGTTGCCCTCGCAGGCCAGCTGGCCGCAGCTGCCGCAGGGGTCGCCCGGCGTCCCGTTGAGCTCCCCGCAGCCCTCGCAGGCGTTGACCCCTACGCCCTGGCAGATCAGCAGCCCGCCCTGGCAGACCTTCGTGCCCCTGCACTCGCCCATTCCGCAGCGGTCGCCCGGCTCGCCCCGGATCGGCTCGCAACCCCCGCAGACGTTGGTGACCCCCTCGTCGATCTGGTCGTCGCAGTCGTTGTCCGCCTCGTCGCAAGCCTCGACCGCGCCTGGGTTCCGGTCGGCGAACGCGTCGTCGCAGTCGCCCGCGCGCACGGCGGTGAAGGGGAACTCCGGCTCGCACCGCTGCACCGGATCGCCGATCCCGAAGCCGTCGCCGTCGTCGTCCTGGAAGAAGTTGCGCACCTGCTCTCTGCACTCGGCCTTGTCCTCGTTCACGCACTCGACCAGCCCGCACTCGCCGCAAGGATCGCCGGGGGTCAAGTCCAGCGGATCGCAGCCGCCGCAGCCATTGCCGCTGCCCTGGCAGATCACCCGATCCTGGCCGTCGCAGGCCCACTGGCCGCCCTTCCCGCATTGTTCGGCGCACGCCTCACCGGGCTGGCCCTGGAGATCCCGGCACCCCCCGCAGGCGTTCTTGAGCCCCTCGTCCTCGTCGATCTGGCCGTCACAGTCGTCGTCGATCCCATTGCAGGCCTCGGCGCCGAAGGAGAGGCACTCGCAGCCATTGCTGGCCTCCTGGGTGGATTGGAGATCTCCGTCCACGTCGACGAAGGTGCCCTCGCAGCTCAGCACGCACTGGCCCTCCTGGCAGAGCGCCGCGCTGTGCGGGGCCGCCACGCAGGGGTCGCAGCCGCCGCAGTGGGCTTCGTCCGTCTGGGGATCGACGCAGCGCTCGCCGCAAAGGATCTCACCCGGGCCGCAGGGCCCCGCGTCGGGCTCGCCCCCGTCGGGTTGACCCACGTCTGGCGTGCCGACGTCGGGCGCCTCGTCGTCGGGCGAGTTGTGGCGCGCGCCATCGAAGCCAGCCACGCCGCCATTGCAGGCTGCGGCCGCGGCCAGCGCGGCCATGACGAGGGTGAGGCGCAAGGGGAGGGCGGGAGTCTTGTTCATGGCAAGGGGCCTTGGACCCATCCTGGGCTGGTTGGAGGGGGAGTGCGCGCCCGCGCGCTGCCGTCGTTCGTGGATTGTAGGGGGGCGCACGGGTCGCGACAACTCCGCGCGCTCGGCCTTGACCTGCGCTGCGTCTGTGGCCCACTCTGGCGCTTGATGGGCCGGCGGTTTGCCGAGGCCCAGGCTGGCGCGTTCTCAAGAAAGGGGCTGAGCCCATGGATGTCACGAAGTCGGGGATGGTGTCTATCGCGGCGGCGATCGTCGCGCTGTGCGGGGCCTGCGGGGCCCCTCAAATGACCGATCTGTCCACCTGGCAGGGGTGCCTGATCCAGTCATCGCTGGCCGAGGACCCCAGCCCGAACGGCCCGCTGACGGCGGGCGACGGGACCCAGACCCTCTACGCCTCGTGGAGCATCCCGAACAAGTTCGCCACCTTGAACATGGAGATCCCCGGCAGCCTGCCGCGCAACAAGGCCGTCTTCGTCGGCGGGGCCGACGGGGAGAGCGACTTCAAGGTGCGCTACCAGCAGGGCGACACGATGCAGACCTACGACTCCTACACGGTCAAGGGACAGGTCACGGTCGTGGACTTCAGCGCCCAGAAGGTCACCCTCGACGTCGACCTGACCGCCAGCGAACCGGTCACCGACCTCAACGTCATCGGCCCCGTCTCGCTCAAGGGGCGCTTTGAGATGCAGCGCGTCAACAGCATCAAGACCTGCCGCTTCCCCTGAGCGCCTGCGGCTCGCCGCCCCTGGGATCGCGCCTCGGCGCGAGCGGACCCTTGACCCTGCGCGGAGGTGAACGTGGCCCGGATCAGCGACTTCGACATCGACGCCAAGGGCCGCCCCTCCAGCGCCGCCGAGATCGTCACCGCCAGCGGCGTCAAGATCTACCAGCTGCCCATCGAGACCTTCCCCGGCCACGTCAACAACCTCTCGCTGGTCTGCGCCCCTGGCTATACGCTGCTGGTCGACGTCGGCACCGCCACGGCCAACGATCAGATCGACGCCCGCTTCGCCGAGATCCGCCAGCGCTTCGGCGTCGACCTCGGCCCCGAGGACGTCGACGCGGTGCTCATCAGCCACGCCCACATCGACCACTTCGGCAATGCCCACCGCTTCGCCGACGCGGGCGCCCCGCTGCTCATCCACGAGCTTGACGCCCGCGTCTTGATGGAGTTCGAGGAGCGCCTCGTGCTGGCCAGCCGCGACCTCGGGATCTTCCTCTACCGCGCTGGCGTCCGCGACGATCACGTCCGCGCCATCGTCAGCCGCTACCAGAGCGGCAAGGACTGGTTCGCCCCCATCGAGCCCGCCGGGCGCCTTCGCAATGGCGACGTCCTCGGCCCCGGCTTCCCCCTCCTGCACGTCCCCGGCCATTGCCCCGGCCTCGTCTGCCTGGCCGTCGACGACGTCGTCCTGACCACCGACCACCTCCTGTCGAGGATCACGCCCACGCAGGCCCCCCAGTCCGTCACGCCCTTCATGGGCCTTGAGAACTACTTGAGATCATTGGACAAGCTGCGCCGCTTCGGCGACTTCGACCTCGGCCTCGGCGCCCACGAGGCCCCCATCCTCGACGTCCGCGCTCGCATCGACGAGACCATCGAGCACCACATGCGGCGCCTGCGCCAGGCCCTTGACCTGTGCGACTCGCCCCGCACCATCGCCGAGATCTCCCGCGACCTCTTCGGCCCACAGCATGGCTACAGCGTCCAACTGGCGCTGGGCGAGGCCGGCGCACACGTGGAGTTCCTGCACGAGCTGGGCTTCTTGCGGATCGACAACCTCGACGAGGTCGCCGCCGACCTCCAGGCCCCCGGTCGTTACCTCCGCAGCGGCAGGCCCCTGCCCGATCGACGCCCCGACTGAGCGCGGCTCACTCTCCAGGCGGCGCCTTGATAGGGTGCAGGTTGCACTCGTTGATCTCGAGGATCAGGTAGAGCAGCACCAGCTCCTGAGGCGCCAGATCGGGGATCCGCTCCCTGAAGTCGACCGTGTGGTAGGTGCTGTACATGACCTGACCGCAGCCGTAGGGGAAGCGCAGCGTGTGGGGCCGGTTGGCGCCCTCCGCTTCGGCCTCCGACCATCGCTCGTGCGAGGGGCCGAAGCCGTTGAAGAAGTCATCGACCCCGTTGGGGCCAGACATGACCACCTCGGGGGTCACCTCCACGGGCATCCTGTCCTCGTCGCAGCACTGCACCCCCGAGCCCACCCCGCCCAGGTTGACCCAGTTGCCCTCCGTCTCCACCAGCCCGCTGCTCGTCACCCCCAGCACCGCCAGCCACGCGGCCAGATCGCTGTCCAACGCCCGGTTCTCCGAGCTGTACATCAGGGTGCCCGAGCTGGCCGTCTGCATGAAGCGCCGCTCCCCGACGTGCCCGTCCGCATTGCCGTCCCGACCCTCCGGCGCGAGAAAGTCCACGTAGCCCGGCCACGTCTGCTCCAGAAGATCATAAGCAAAATCAGTCACATAGAGCTTGCCGCCGGCGTTGACGTAGCCCTCCAGGTTGCCCCGCAACCTCGGGTCCGTCAGCGCGTCGCTGTAATCGCGGCCGTCGGCGCAAGGCGCGAAGACGAAGTGGCGCTCCCGCAGCCTCGCCGGGTCCTGAAGCAGCGCCAGGAAGGGCTCGGCGATCAACTCCCGGTCGCGATCGTCCAGATCCCTGGGCTGCTGGTAGAGCAGCAGCTCCACCCCCCACCGCGAGGGATCGGCCATCCACGCCTCGTGATCGAAGCCGAAGGTCGGCGTGATCGGCCCCATGCGCAGCTTGGCGAAGACGTCCTCGATGGCGTCGAAGCGCCCCGTCCCGATGGCGATCTTCGGGATCTCGTCGCCGCGCTCGGGCGCGCTGGCCGCCGGCAGCTCCGTCACCTCGGCCGGCGCCCTCAAGCGCACGTCGGCCTCGATGTTCACGACCCGCGATCGCCGAAAGTGCCCCTTCTGCACCACCAGCAGGATCGGGCCGGCCGGCACCCCTCGCAGCACGAAGGTCCCGTCCACATTGCCGATCACCGCGCGCTCCGGGATCGCGCAGTCGCAGCTCGCCTGCGGGTTGAGCGGCAAGGGCGGCGACTCCGGCAAGGTCCAGTACACGATCGGGTGCGCCACCGGCAGGATCCGCCCGTTCCACAACCGGAAGTGCACCGTCCCCGACACCTCCCCCTCGCCCTCCGGCCTCAGAGGCACGTCTGGCTCCTGCGCGTCCGGCTCCGACCGCGCCGCGTCGTCGGGCTCCGGCGATCCTGAGTCGCCCGAGCCGATATCGTCGGGCTCCGGCGATCCCGAGTCGGGCTCGCCTGCGTCCTCCGCCCGGCTGCCTGCGCAGGCCCCCTCGACGCACGCTCCGCTCGGGCAGTCTCGATCCGCCAGACACTCCGGCGCGCACCGGCCACGCGCGCAGATCTGGTCCTCCGGGCACTCGCTGTTGTACGCGCACTCGACCTGCGCCCCGCTCGGCGTGTCGTCGCAGGACATCGCCCCCAAGGCCAGCGACAGCGCCATCGACGCGGCCAGCGCCAGCCTCGGCGGCGCAGCGACCAGCGGGCCGAGCGCCAGGAGCCCAGACCCAGACGACCCGATCGCCCGCCGACAGGGCGCCTTCAGATCGTGCGTCGACGCGGCGGGGAGGAGGAGCGAGGCAAGGCGGTCGATCATGGCAACAACTCCGCCGTGGAGGGTGTCGAGGCAGTATGGCGGCTCTCCCACGACCGCGCAACCGCTCGGGCGCCCCACGCTCCTCGCACCCCTGCGGGGGCTCGTCGGGTGGGGCTTGGATGCGCGGGTGGGCTGCGCCCGATGGGCGCAGGCCGGCGCAAGGGTGACAGAGAAGCGCAGGGGCGGATCAGCGCGTCGAAGTGGGCCTGTGGATTGGCATTTTCACGCCCCCAGGTGTCGACTTGGGTCGCGCGCCGGCCTGCGACCGACAGGGCGCAGTCCACCCCGAGCTTCTAGCCCCACCCGACGAGCCCGTCCCCCCGTGTGGGGGGCGGTGCGAGGAGCGTGGGGCGTTCGTCGAGCGTGGGGTGCTTGTCGAGCGTGGGGCGCTCGTCGAGCGTGGGGCGCTCGTGGCACGTCGATGCGCCCCGTGTCGAGCGGGCGCTTTAAGGGGCGTCGATCCAGGAGAAGGCGAAGTAGAAGCGCTCGCGGCTGAGGCGATCAAAGCCGAGCGAGCGGTAGAGCAGGGCGGCGGGGGTGTTGCCCTGGTAGGCCTCCAGGTCGACCCCCTTGATCCCGTTGTCCTCGGCCCAGTCGAGGACCTCGGCGACGAGGAGGCGGCCCAGGCCCAGCTTGCGCCATTGCCTGGAGACGTAGAGGTTCTCGATCCACAGCGCGCGCCCGGCGAACTTGACGCTGAAGGTGATGTTGGCCAGCACCAGCCCGACGGCCACATGATCCGGGCCAGGGCGGACGACTCTGCACAGGCACGCCCCGGCCTCGTCGCCGAGGATCAGGTCGGCGACCTCCAGCAGCGCCTCGACGCTCTGGGCGACGCCCAGCGAGGCCATGTCCTCGGCCATCAGCTCGGCCAGCGCCGCGCGATCCGAGGCTCTCGGGGGCTCAAAGATGAACTCGTGCTTTTGCGCGTCGCTCACGACCTCGCTCCTCGCTTGGGTGCCTGGCCAGGGTGGATCTTGCGCTCGGCGGCCTCATCCATGATCAAGGACGGCGACGAGCCCGCTGGCGAGCCAGGTGACGGGGCGATCATGACCGATCGCGGGCGAGCCGGCAACGGGCGCGCGGGTTGACGTCGGGCGTCACTTGAAAAATGGGGCGTCCTTCATCATGATCCGCGTGCGGGTTGAATCAGGATGGACTGGAGGTGGCGCGATGATGGGTCGAGGGATGTGGGTGCTTGCGGGGTTGCTGGCGCTGGCGGGGTGCAGCGACACGGCGCCGAAGGGGCCGACGGCGGGGGCGGGGGATGACACGCGGCTGGTGGGGGCGACGATCTTCGCCGACGCCGTGGCCACGGCCTCCGGGACGCCGGATCGGGACAACGCGGCGGTGGTGCTGTCGAACAAGGCCCGGATCGGGGCGGTGCCGTCGAGCCAGACCGGCGGTCGCGAGCTCGGGATCGCGGTGGTCGGCACTGAGACGACGATGAGCTACGACATCGACGGCAACGGGGCCGGGGACGACATCTACGTCTTTGTCACGGCGGTCGACTCGATCACCTTCATCGCCTGGGAGCTTCAGGGCCGCTGCAACCTCGGGTGGATCGACGGCCCGCTGGCCTTCCAGATCATCGCGCCCTGCGGCGGCGGCGAGGTGATCGGCTGCTCCAGCGCGGTGGGGACGGACGTCCACGCCTGCAATGTCTGCCGCAGCGGCGCCTGCGAGGCCTGCGAGGTCGACGGCACCACGATCAAGTGCGCCGAGCCCGAGGTCGAGCCCGAGGCCCAGCCCGAGGGCGAGCCCGAGGGCGAGCCCGAGGGCCCCCTGTGTGATCCGCCCTGCTCCGGCGGGACCCAGTGCGTCGACGGCGAGTGCATCGGCGATGTCGAGCCGGATCACCCGCCGGTCACCAGCGGCGAGTGCGAGCCCTCTTGCCTGGAGCAGTCCGGCGCGGTGTGCTGCACCGAGTGTGGCTGCGACGGCTTCGTCAAGTGCGCGCCGATCTGCGGCAGCGGCTTTATGTGGGACTGCGAGATCGGGTGCTGCTTCGACTACGAGGTCTTCGAGTGCGAGTGCCCCGCCGACAGCGTCTACGACGCCGAGAAGAACTGCTGCGCGGTCGACGGGGTCTGCCTGGATCAGTGATCTCAGTTCGGCCCGCCCCTGGCTCGCAGGGCAACCGCAAAGTCCAGCGACTGTTGGCGGTCACGCCGATCTCGGCGAGCCATCTCCGTTGACGAGCGCATCAAAAGCGTTGATTCAGCAGTGTTGACGGGCACTTCGGGATCGGCGAGTCGACTTCGATGACGGGCACGTCGGGATCGGCGTGTCGACTTCGTTGGTGGACACGTCGGGATCGGCGAGTCGACTTCGTTGACGGACACGCCGAGATCAACGAGTCGACTTCGATGGTGGACACATCGAGATCATCGAGTCGACTTCGTTGACGGGCACGGCGAGATCGGCGAGTCGACTTCGATGGTGGGATCTGCACGTTGACGGTCCACCCGGGCTCGCGCCCGGGCCTTGGGTTTTGTCCCGGGTCGCCCCGCCCTCCGGCGGGGCTGGCGAGGGAGTGTCAGCGTGCGTGGGGCGTGTCAACCTTGTTGATCTCACAAGAGATGTTCAGGGGCTCGGAAGCAGACATCGAGCGGCTTTGAGAGGGTCTGTCCCTTGAAGGTCGACGCCCCCTCGCCAGCCCCGCAGGGGCGTGCCTGGACAAATTGTAGGCCCGGGCGCGAGCCCGGGTGGACCGTCAACGTGCAGATCACAACAACGAAGTCGACTCGCCGATCTCGCCGTGCCCGAACCGCGAGCGTCCCTCCCCCTTGCGAAGCGAGGGGGAGGACAGGAGGGGGAGTTGCCGTGCCCGTCATCGAAGTCGACTCGCTGATCCCGACGTGCCCGCCATCGAAGTCGGCTCGCCGCTCTGAATCGTTCAGGGCGGGTCTTGCTCAGGGGACCTCGACCTTGGGGGTGAGGGGCAGGGCGGGGTCGGCGCCCTTGGGGGCCTCCTCGGGGGGGAAGACGCGGAGCAGGCGTTTGGAGCCGATGTCCTTGCGCAGGAGGCCGTTGCTGGAGACGCGGAAGATCCACCGATCGTTCTGAGCCAGGCGAGAGAGGCCGCGAGGCAGGCGCCCGGGCCCGATCTCGTTCCAGGTCTTGCCGCCGTCGGCGGTCTCCCAGCGCTTGTGGGGCAGGCCCCAGACCACGATCCGGTCGAGGTCATCGGCGGCGACCTCGACGGCGTGCAGCCCCTGGCCCTCGGCGGTGGCGGGGATCTCGGGCGGCAGCGCGATCTTCTTCCAGGTCTTGCCAGCGTCGCGGGTCTGGTAGAGCGAGCCGCCGATGGCCTTGTCGGGCAGCGCGCAGCGGGCCGTGTAGGCCAGCACGCGGCCGGGGGTCTTCGCGTCGGCGAAGAGGTTGCGGGGCGCGGTCAGGGCCGCCTTGCCGCCCTCCTGAATGGGCCGCTTCTCCCAGCTCTGGCCGCCGTCCTTGGACACCCAGGCCACCCCGTGCGTCTGAGGATCGTTGACGCCGGGCACGTCGCAGCGCCCCGCGTCCCCAATCCAGACCTCGCCGCCAGCGTCGATGGCGACGGCCGAGACGGGCTGAGGGGCGCGGATCTCGCGCTTGCTGGGCTGATCGGGGCGGATCAGGTGGAGCTCCTGGGCGATCCAGGCGCCGCCCTTGCCGCAAGGGCCGCCGCGCTCGAAGACGAGCTTGTTGCCCGTGACGGCGCGGCTGGTGACCACGTCGACGCTCTTGAGCGGCTTGTCCTGGGCGGCCTGGCAGCCCTTGGGGACCTCGGGCGGATCGGTGATGGGCTGCCACTGGCGGGTGGCCAGGTCGAGCATCCCGATGCCCTGGGGGCTGGTGAAGAAGAGCAGGGCGCCGTCGCGGCTCTGGGCCGCGTTGCCGAAGTCGGCTCCGGCCACCTCCATGAAGGGCTTCTTGTCCCCTGGGGCCTCGCACGGGACCTCCCAGAGCTTGCCGTCGGGGGTGGCCCCGCCGATGACGTGCCACTGGGGCTGGACCGCAACCAGGACCACGTCGGGCGTCGCCGAGGCGAAGACTCTGACCCCGCCGCGACGCCCTTCGGCGTCGGCCGCCAGCGTGATCCCCGCCGGCTTGCCCTTGATCTGCACCTCCCCTGTGGGCGCGATCGTCGCCTCACAGGCGGGCGCGACGGCCTTGGCGGGCGCCGCGGGCGTCGCCAGGTCGACCGCGGGGGTCGAGGCGACGCCGACGTCGGCGGCGGCAGCCTTGGGCGCGACCCCCGCATCGGCGGCCGATTTCTGAAGTGGTTGCGGTGGTTTATCGTTGTTGCAGCCGAGCGGGAACAGGCCGGCGCAGAGCGCGGCGAAGATGTTGAGAGGCGAGCGTCCCTTGGCGATCACGGCTCCTCCATGGGGTTGATGACGATCCTGCTGCGCGCCCTGAACCAAACGAGCGCGGCCTCGTGGGAGCGGCGATCAAGGCCGTAGAGGCGAGCGACGCAGGCCGAAGCGAGCGCGTCGCGGTTGGCGTCGAGCGGCTCCCCGGCCTGGCGTTGTACAGCCTGGACGGCCTGGAGGGCAAGCAGGGCGCGGTCGCGGGGGTCGAGCGGGTCGAGCGCGAAGACCGAGTCAGGCGCCATGAGGGCCTCGATCGAGGGCTTGGGGTGGATCTGGATGAGCTCCCACAGATCGCCGGGGGCCTCCAGCGAGGCGAGCTCACGGCGGCCGACGGTCGTGTTGCCGCCGCTGAGCTCCTTGCCTCGAAAGCGGGTCATGTAGATCAGGGACAGGAGGGGCGCGTTGAGGAGGGCTTCAAGCAGCCAGAGGCAGCGCCGATCCGGGTGTCGCGGCTTGACCACCCAGGTCGAGACAACCCCGGCCAGGGCGCCGTCGGGGTCCGCGACGGCCTCAAGCACGCGGGTGAGGCCCCCGACGAGGACCTTGGGGCTCGCCTGCCTCGCCATGGCTCTGGAGACCGAGGCGACAGGGGCCGGAGCGGGCCAGCGCGGGTGGTCGAAGAGGCCACCGAGGAAGCGACAGGGGGTCTGGCCCCAGAGGCTCTCGTAGCGCTCGATGAGCCCGGTGGTGATCAGCCGGGGGCCGGGGGCCTCGGCGGCGTCGACGACCAGGGGCCTGAGATCGTAGGCGGCCCCCGTGGCGGCGCCGCCGTGGATGTCGCACAGGTGGCCGAGGGTCGCGCGCGGTATCGGCGCGCTGGCGACGCGCTGGAGCAGCGCCCGCTCAGGCAGCAGCAGCGGCATCCACGGCTCAGGCGATCCCGCGTCGGGCGATCCCGAGCCGGGCAACCCCGCGCCCTCGATCCGGTCCATCGGGCTGCTCGGGGCGCCGCCCTCGTCGGGGCGCGAGGTGTTGATCTGGATGGCCTGAGGGGGGGCGCCGCGCTGGCCGCACAGGAGCGCCACGAAGACGTCGGCGCCGTGGAAGATCCGGGGCGCCGAGGGGGACCAGAGCGTCTGGAGGGGGGCCTCGGCGTTGACAAAGCCCCGCAAGGCCCGCGCCGAGGCGATCGACAGCGCGCTGCGCGGCACGACCAGCCCATAGCGGCCGCCGGGCTTGAGGCGCTCGACGGCGCGCGCGACGAAGAGGGTCGACAGATCGTAGGCGCCCACGGCGATCTCGGGCAGGAGGCGCTGGTGTCGCTCCCGGGTGGCCTTGTCCCGGCTGGTGTCGCCCCCGATGGCGTTGCCGAAGGGGGGGTTGGAGAGGACGGCGTCGAGCGCAGGCAGCGGCGCGCTCAGGCCCTCGCCGATCTGGATGTGCGCGGCCGCCCGGCGGACGGCCTCGTCGCGGCCGAGCGCCGGGGTGAGGGCCTGGGCGACGCGCAGGCGCGCGATCTCGACGGCGACGGGGTCAAGGTCGACGCCGTGGAACTCAGCCTCGAAGGTCTCGGCCTTGAAGGCCTTGGCCTCGAAGGTCTTGGCCTCGAAGGTCTCGGCCTCGAAGGTCTCGGCCTCGAAGGTCTCGGCCTCGAAGGTCTCGGCCTTGAAGGTCTCGGCGTGGAGAGGATCGGTGTCGGGCGCCGGGGTGGCGGCGCGGGCCAGGAGGTGGTCGATGGCGGCCAGCAGGAAGGCACCGCAGCCGCAGCACGGATCGGCGATCTGGAGCGGGTTCGGTCCCATCTCCAGCGGGCCGAGGGTCTGGTCGACGAGCCAGCGCGCCGTCCCGCCGGGCGTGTAGAAGACGCCAGCGGCGCGGCGCGCCGCCTTGGAGCGCCCGGCCTCCTCGACGCGCCGCTGCCCGAGCAGGCGAGGGTGAAGGGCGCTGGCGGCCTCCAGGGGCGTGCGCCCGACGCGCCAGGGGGCCAACGCCGCGTCGAGGGCGTCGAGCGCCACAGGATCGGCCGCCTCCAGAGCGCGGGCCGCCTCCCAGAGCACGCCGCGCAGCGGCGCCGGGGTTGGAAGGGCCGCCGAGATCACCAGCCGGGCCAGGACGACGCGGTGGGCTGCCTCGGCGTGCGCGCGCTGATCGCGACAGCGCGCGCCATCGACGAGCGAGAGGCCGATCTGGAGCAGGTGCGCGGCGTCTGGGGGCGAGGAGGGGGGCATGGTCGATGGGTCCGGCGTCGATCGGTGGTGCTGGCATCCCTGGACATCGGTGATACACTCCGCGCCGTCAAGTCCCTGGAGGTTGAACATGGCGACACGGCGACTCTACCTGACTTCCTCGGCGAGCATGCTCCTGGTGCTGGGGCTGTGCGCCTGCGACGACACGAGCAAGGGCGCCGGGTCGGGCGAGGGGCAAAATAATGCCCCCAACAACAGCCCGAACAACGACCCCAACAACGATCCTGGCGATCCTGACGCGGGCGAGCCCGAGCCGACGCCCGAGCCGACGCCCGAGCAAGAACCTGAGCAAGAACCCGAGCCTGGATGTCAGGAGGGCGAGCGGCGGTGCGCCGGGGGGCTTGAGGTCGAGGTCTGCCGCGGCGGCGCCTTCGAGGCCGCCCCTCCCTGCCTCGAGACGGAGGTCTGCGAAGGCGGCCAGTGCCTCCGCCAGATCAACTGCGACCCGGGGCTGGTGCAGGGCTGCTTCGACGAGGCCAGCCTGCGGGTCTGCAATGCCGAGGGCTCGGCCTTCGTCCCAGAGGCCTGCGACGAGGGCCTGCGCTGCCTCGCCGGCCAGTGCACCGACATGATCTGCATCCCCAACGAGCAGTCCTGCATCGATCGGGACACGATCCACACCTGCGATGAGGCCGGCATGGGCTTCGGGCCTCCCGAGACCTGCCCCGAGGGCGCCTTGTGCCTCGACGGCCGCTGCCTGTCCGGGTGCGACCTGTCGGCCAAGTTCCCCTCCTACATCGGCTGCCGCTACTGGAGCCTGGACCTGGACCAGTACAACGACCCCTTCGGCGACCCCTCCGTCGTGCCCCACGCCGTCGTCCTGAGCAACCCCAGCGATCAAGAGGCCCTCGTCCGGGTCACCGCCACCGACCCCAACCTGACCCTCGACCTCTCCGAGGTCCGCGTCCCCCCCAACGGCGGCATCGCCGTCTACACCTTCCCTCGTCATGACGTCGACGGCACCGGCATCAGCAACCGCTCCTTCTTCCTGGAGTCGACCTGGCCCGTCGTGGCCTACCAGTTCAACCCGCTCAACAACGAGGGCGTGGCCAGCAATGACGCCTCCCTCCTGCTCCCCATCGAAGCCCTTGGCACCGAGTACATCGCCCTGAGCTGGCCCACCTCGCCCGTCCTCGACGCCTTCAACCTGCCTCCCCAGCACGGCTACATCACGATCGTCGCCGCCACCGAGGGCCGCACCACCGTGCGCGTCATCCCCTCCGGCAATGTCGAGGGCGGCGACAACGTCCCCTTCCTGCCCGCAGGAGAGCTCCAGACCTTCACCCTGCGCCGCGGCCAGGTCCTCAACCTGGAGGCCGCCGCCCCCGCCACCCTCTTCGAACCCCTCCAGGACATGTCCGGCACCGAGATCCTCTCCGACAAGCCCATCGTCGTCTTCGGCGGCCACGAGGAGGCCGTCGTCGGCATGGGCTGCTGCGCCGAACACCTCGAACAGCAGATGTACCCCGTGACCACCTGGGGCAACCGATACCTCGCCGCACAGTCCGAGAGCCGCGGCGGCTCCAACGACGTCTGGCGCGTCGTCGCCTCGGTCGACGGCACCCAGGTCGAGACCATCCCGCCGCAGCCCGACGCCGCCACCTTCACCCTCAACCGGGGACAGTGGCGCCAGATCGAGGCCATCGGCTCCTTCGAGGTCGTCGCCTCCGGGCCGATCATGGTCGGCCAGTACCTCAAGAGCCAGGAGGACACCGGCACCGGCATCGGCGACCCGTCCTTCATCCTGGCCGCCCCCATCGACAGCTTCCGGCGCGATTACGCCTTCCTCACCCCCGAGGGCTACCAGCAGGACTGGGTGACCGTCATGCGCCCCGCCGGCGCCCTGATCATCCTCGACGGCCGACCCTTGCCCGACAGCCTCTTCGTCAGCTTCGGCACCGGCGAGTACGAGTACGCCTGGGTCTCGATGGAGGACGGCTCTCACTCCATCGAAGGGGAGCTCCCCTTCGGGCTGTCCATCTACGGGTTCTCCAACGCGGTGTCCTACGGCTTCACCGGCGGGATGGACCTTCGCGTCGAAGACACGCCTTGACCGGGCAGACGGCTCCTCAGCCCCCATTAAAGTCCTTGATCGGCCAGGAGATAGCCTCCGTCTGGCGCCTCGCGCTGCCCCTGGCCGCGGTCCAGGTCGGCAGCAAGATCAAGGGGCTCGTCGACACCGCCATCGTCGGCAGACTCGGGGAGACCGAGCTCGCCGGGGTCGGCCTCGCCACCGGCTTCTTCTTCCTGGTGATGATCTTCGGCATCGGGGTCATGATGGGCTTTGACCCCCTGATCGCTCAGGCCATGGGCGCCAACGAGCCCGCCAAGGCCCGACGCATGATGTGGCAGAGCGTCTGGCTGGCCATCCTGCTGGGGCTCGCCCTGACGCTCCCCGTCGTCCTGATGCCCGAGCTCTTCACCCTGACCGGGATCGAGGCCGACGTCGCCGCCGAGGCCGCCATCTACATGCGGGTGCGCGCCATCGGCCTGGTGCCCGGCATCCTGTTCTACGCGCTGCGCGGCTACCTCCAGTCGGCCCGCGCCACCCCCGCCCTCCTCTTCTCGATGCTGGTCGGCAACGTCTTCAACTTCCTCGGGACGTGGCTGCTGGTCTTCGGCGGCGCGGACCTGCCGGACTGGACTGGCCCCTTGCAACAGGTGCCCTCCTTCGGCGTCGCCGGAGCGGCGGCCGTCACCGTCGTCAGCACCGTGATCGAATCCCTGATCCTCGTCGTCGGCGTCTGGCGCATCAAGACCCCAGGCCCCATCTCCCGGCGCCCGCGCCCGCGCCTGCTCCTCAAGGCCATGCGCTTCGGCGGCCCCGTCGGCCTCCAGTACTCGGCCGAGGTCGGCGTCTTCGCGCTGGCGGGCTTCTTCGCCGGTCAACTCGGCGCCCTGGAGATGGCCGCCCATCAGGTCGCGCTGATGCTGGCCAGCACCACCTTCACCGTCGCCAAGGGCATCTCCAGCGCCGGCGCGGTCTGCGTCGGCCGCGCCATCGGCGCCCTCGACGGGCTGCGCGCCCGTGTCTCAGGCTTCGTCGCCGTCGCCATGGGCACGGCCTTCATGGGCGTCGCCGGGGTGGCCTTCTGGCTCTGGCCCGCCCAGCTGGCCTCGATCCTCACCAGCGAGGCCCGCGTCATCGAGGTCGCCGCGCCCCTGCTCTTCGTCGCCGCCGTCTTCCAGCTCTCCGACGGCCTCCAGGCCGTCGGCTCGGGCATCCTGCGCGGCCTCGGCGACACCCGCTTCTCCTTCTCCATGAACATCGCCGGCCACTACGGCGTCGGCCTGCCCATCAGCCTCCTGCTCGGCTTTGGCCTCGACATGGGCATCGAGGGCCTCTGGTGGGGCCTGTGCGCCGGCCTGACCGTCGTGGGTGTCGGCCTGCTCGTCCGCTTCGACAGGCTCTCCAGGCGCCCTGCCGCTCGACTGTAGGCGCTCGGGCGCCACGCGCCCTCACCACCGCCCGCCCCTGACCACCAGCGATCCCGCTCCCGCGCCGCCTGCCCGCCCCAACCGCCCCCATTGAGGAATCCCCAGATGGGGTGTGAGGCGCGCGGGTCGGCACGTCGCCGTCGCGCAGGGCGAGAGCACGCCGCAGGGAGGCGCCCTGCGCCCGCCGCCGCGGGCTCCGCCGCAACAACCACCGCGACAATCGACCTCGATGCTGTTATCTTCTCCTTGGCGCGTCACGCTCACCGCAGGGCGACGCCACCCATGGCGAGCTTCGAGCGCGGGACAGCCAGGCTCGCCAGATCTGAGGAGATAGTTTCTTGAATAAATTCAATGCATTGTGCAGTCTCGTTGCCTGCGTCGGGGCGCTGGCCGCGTGCGGCGATGATGCCCCGTCGGCGGACACCGGGGGTCGCCTCTGCGTCCCTGGGCAGACCCAGAGCTGCACCTGCACCGACGGCGCACAGGGCGCCCAAACCTGCGACGATCAGGGAGCCCGCTTCCTGGAGTGCGTCTGCGATCCCAACAACACTCCCAACAACGATCCGAACAACGACCCCAACAACGCTCCCAACAACGACCCCAACAATGAGCCCGACGCTCCCAACAACGATCCGAACAACGAGCCCGACGCTCCCAACAACGATCCAGGTCAGGGCTGCCTCGACGGGATCTTCATGGATCTGAGCAACGTTGAGGGGGCCGGCCCGGACTACCCCGCCCCGACGCTCTCGGTGACCTGCACCGAGGACACGATCGTCGTCGAGAGCAACAGCATCCCCCACTACGAATACATCAACGTGACCCCCAACGGCCTCCAGGCCCAGAACAACCGCTGGGAGATCGCCCACAACCCCCTCCTCCTCGACGAGATGACGGACATCCCGCTGCTCGGCGTCGCGGCCTTTGCCATCAACGGCGTGCCCATCTTCGGCCCCAACGAGGGCCCCGTCCCCGATCCCTTCGGCGATCCGATCTACAACGACATCATGGACTGGTGCCTGGGCCACTCAGGGCCGGGCGGCTCCTACCACTACCACGCCTTCCTGACCGAGTGCTTCTTCCCCGACTACCAGGAGGGCGACCCTTCGCCCATCCTCGGCTTCTCGCTGGACGGCTTCCCGATCTATGGCCCCTGGGGCTGCGTGGACGAGGCTTGCACCGAGGTGGTCAAGTTCGAGAGCAGCTGGGTGCGCACCGGCGATCCGACGACCTACGCCTGGGACAACCACGCCTGCGACAGGCCCGAGTGCGCCCAGGCCCAGGGCACCCAGCTCGACCGCTGCAATGGCCGCGTCGGCCCCGACGGCACCTATCGCTACCACGCCACCGACGGCTTCCCCTACATCATGGGCTGCTACCACGGCGACCCCGGCGATGCGGGCGGGGGTGATCCCAACAACGATCCCAACAACATGCCCGGGCCGGTCGCCTGCCAGGACGTGTCCGATTGCGACGGGGCCTGCCCGGAAGGCTCCGTCGGCTGCACCTGCGCCAACAGCCCCATGGGTCAGATCTGCGTGCCAACCTGCAACGTCGACGCCGACTGCCCAACGGGCATGATGCCGCTGCGCTGCGACCCGGGCATGGGGATCTGCGTCCCCAACCGATGAGGCGGCGCCCGCACCGCCACCCCAGGGCCACCCGGGCGGCGCTGACGGCGTCGCTCCTGGCCTGGCTGGCCTGGGGGGGCTGCGGCGACTCCGGGGCGCACCTCGCCGAGGAACCTGACCCCGCCGAGGGGTCGGGCGACGAGGCGCCTGCCGTGGAGCCCGGTGAGGTGGTCTATGCGCTGGAATGGGACCTGTCGAGGATCGAGCGCGTGGCCGGGGGAGGCTGGTCGGTGACCAACGACCTCGGCCACCGCTTCGAGGTGACTCGGGGCTTCCTCGTCAGCGCCAGCGCCGAGCTGGTCGAGTGCGCCCCCGAGGCGAGCTGGTGGCGGTCGATCCTCGGCCCCTCCGTGGCCTGGGCGGGGCACGGCGGCGACGTCAACCCCGCCGCCGTCACCGCCTCTCGGGTCGAGTCGCTCACCGGCCTCGACGCGCTGGAGTTTGGCGCGGTCCGCCTCGGCCCCTCGCGCTACTGCCAGGTCCACTACTTGATCGGGCGCGCGGACACGCAGACCCTCGACATGCCGACGGACCTCGATCTGGAGGGCGTCAGCCTGCTCCTTGAGGGCACGTGGACGCCGCCGGGGGGCGAGCCCGCGCCCTTCAAGGTGGAGACGGGGCTGGCGACGGCGGTGCTCTTCGACCTCTTCCCTCCAGGGGGCTTCGGGAAGATAACGAGCGCCTTCGAGCTTGAGCTGGAGGGGACCGTCGGCGCGCTGGTCCGCGTCGAGCGCGTCCCCGGCGCGCTGCTCGATGGCGTGGCGCCCGATGAGATGGGCGAGGAGGCGATGGCCCGTCAGATCCTGCGCAACATCATCCGGAGCACGCGGATCGAGGTGTTGGAGCTTGACTGAAGGGCCTCAAGCCCCGAAGTGAGGCTCCAGGCCGCCTCGATAGGATCGTCGACGCGCTCGACCGGAGGAGGACACATTGCGCTGCAAACCCTTTGTCTTGCTGTCTTTTCTTTCCGCAATGGCGCCGGCGGCCGCCAGCGCCAACATCGCGGCCTTCTTCACCCCGACGAGCCTCTCCGGGCCCGACGCGATCGCGCGGACCCCCCTCGTCGTCGTCGACGAGCGGCTGTCGATCCGCTGCCGCGAGATCGCCGGGGATCCCTCGTGCGAGATCGAGGCCGTCTACACGATCAACAACCCCACCGAGGTGGCTCAGGAGGTCGTGGCGGCCTTCTACGGCGATCAGCTCGGGGAGGTGACGATCAAGGTGGACGGGGTGGCGGCGTCCAGGGCCTTGAGCGCGGCGGAGGTCGAGGCGCTCGACGGCCTCGTGCGCGGCGTCAGCGTGGGCCTGCGAGAGTCGCAGCCCCAGGGGCGGCTCGGGGTCATCGAGCAGCGCCAGGGCTTTGATCTGAGGGTCGACGCGGGCCAGACCCGGCAGGTCATGGCGACCGTCGAGCCCTTCAAGCCCGGACTCCACGAGGTCGGCAGCTACGCCACGAGCGCCGCCAAGGCCCGCCACCTGCTCTTCGCCAAGGAGCAGGAGGATCACCGCTACGGCGTCAACTACTTCCTGGCGCCCATCCGCACCTGGGGCGGCGTCGGCGCCATCACCATCGAGGTCTACCACCCGGTCGGCTGGCGCGCGGACCTCGCCTTCGATCAGCCCGCCGATCCCGAGGCCAAGGCGCCACGGTGGACCAGCAAGGTGAGCGACGGCGAGCGCTTCCACACCGTGACGGTGGGGCAGGAGGCCGGCGACGCGCTCTCCATCCGGCTCTCCGTCCCGGCGCCCTCCTTCAACCCTGGCGGCGTCTTGCTCGGCCTCGGCGGCGCCTTCGGCCAGGAGGGCGGCGGGCGCCTGCGCCTCGGCTGGGAGGTCGCGGCCATGCCCTGGCTGCTGGTCTCCGTCGCCGCAGACTCCAACCTGAGCGACTGGCTCGCCGTGACCCCCACCGTCGAGGTCGCCTCGCCCATGGCCCTGATCTTCCCCTCGCTGGGCCTCGGGGTCGGGGTGCCTGTTCGAGCCCTGCCCGACCTCCAGGTGGGGGTCCGGGGCCAGCTCAGCGTCGTGTTGGGGCCGGTGGGCTTCGTCCTCGATCTGGATCTCTACCCGGGGGAGGACGCGCAGAAGCTCCAGACGACCTTGCTCGGCCAGCTCTCCTTTTGAGAGGACCGACCGCCGGTGAGGGCGTCGTCCGATCTGGCAGGATCAGCTTCTTGAGGCGCGGGGAGCCCAAGCGACAACGGCCTGTCAGGTTGCTGACAGGCCGTTCAAGGTGCGCATGGCTGGGATCGAACCAGCGACTTCATCCGTGTGAAGGATGCACTCTCCCGCTGAGTTACACGCGCGCGCGGTGATCTGAAAAGATCACCTCAGGGGTGGAGGATTTAACACACGTTCCCCAACCAGGCAAGCCCAAAAACGACGCGAGGCCGGACCCGAAGGCCCGACCTCGCCGATGCCCAGGCCGGCACCCACGAGGCGCGTGGGCCTCGCGAGCGCCAGTGGTCGCGGGATCAGTTGCCGCCGACGCAGGAGCCGGTGCCGGCGTCGCAGGTGGCGCCGCACATCGGGTTGTCCTCGGGGCAGCACTCGGCGTCGCCGCCGCACTCGGGGAAGCAGACGCCGGCGGTGCCGTCCTGGCCCTCGGTCACGTCCCAGCAGCCGTAGCCGCCGCGGCAGACCGAGCGGCCCTGGCTGGGCACGCAGCCGCCGAGGCAGAAGTTGGCCGGGCCCTGCTCGGTGTTGAGCGTGATGCACTGGTTGCCTTCGCCGCAGGACTCGTTGCCCTGGCAGCCCTGGGCGATGCAGTAGCCGCCGTCGAAGCCAGTCTCCTCGCCCGTCATCGGATCGGTCGCGGGGACGCAGCCGCCTTGCAGGGCGCCGGTCTCGCAGTCCTCATCGGCCTGGCAGGCGGCGCCAGCGTTGGTCTCGTTGGGGCCGGCGCCGGGGCAGGTGCAGACGTCGCCGAGCTGGGGGTTGGCCTGGCAGATGCCGCCCTGGAGCTCCTCGCAGGAGAGCGCCAGCACGCCGGCCGGGTCAAACGCGGGATCGGCCTCGCAGTCGGCCACGCAGCCGGGGATGTCCTCGATCTGGGCCTGGACTTCGGGGGGGCAGATGTCGGCGAGGCAGCCGAAGAGGTGCGTGCAGGCGTCCTGGCAGGCGCCGGGGGGGACGTCGGGGTTGCCCTCGGGCTGACCCTCCGGCTGACCCTCCGGCTGGGCCTCGGGCTGACCCTCCGGCTGACCCTCGGGCTGACCCTCCGGCTGACCCTCCGGCTCGCCGCCGTCGTCGTCGGCCAGGCAAGCGCCGCCCTGGCAGCTCTCGCCGTTGCCGCAGTCGATGTCGTCGGCGCAGGGCGTGACGCAGAACTGCGCGTCGCCCTGGCGGAAGCAGCGCTCCCCGTCAGAGCAGTCGGCGTCGGAGACGCAGTCGTTGTCATCGCCGCTGCCGCCAAGCTCGGCGACGCAGCCGATGGCGCCGACGCTCAAAAACAGACAGGAAAGAAGCGCGATCAAGTGGCTCAGTTTCATGAAGATGGCTCTCTTCTGGTTTCGGGACCCGTCCATCAAAGCGACCAGTGCATGAGAATAGAGTGGGACCCGGTCTTTTGTAGGCGCGTTAGGGTGGTGTCGGCGGAGAATGTCTCCTGGTGATGGCGGGCTTTTGGGCCCTCTGACCTGCTCGGGACGAGCCCCCATGCAAGAGAAGTGCCCGCGCGGGTGATCGAATGTTGACGTCTCTCCCCCTGGCTGTCGCGCGGACGTGTCCGCGCTCGCGAGGCGCACGCAGACTGCCCGACGCCCTCGCCGGAGTCAAGCGAGCCTCGTGAGCGGCCTCGGCGGCGGCGTCGATGCGCCCTGGGCCGGGGAGGAGAGGCGGACCACCTCGGCCGGATCACTGGGCGGGGGGCAGGGGGCAGAAGCCGAGCTGTCCGGCGGCCTGACAGGCGATCCCGGCGCCGCAGTCGTCGCTGTCGAGCGCGCACAGCACCACGCAGCGCAGCTCCGTCTGGAGGCAGGCCAGCCCCTCGGCGCAGTCGTCATTGCGGGCGCAGCCCTCCCCGACGCGGGCGCGGGGCGCCGTCGGCTCCTCTCCGCAGGCCGCCAGCGTCGCCATCAGCAGACCCCAGATCGCGACGGAGCGCCAGGCGCGCCTCGCCGCCCCGGTGCGCCTTGACACGGGGGGGGTTTTGTCGTTGATCTCAGGCCGCTTTCGGGCGCCTGGCAGCGGTTTGGGCATCTGGGGCCTGCGATCGAGGCCGCCGCGCGCTGCGCTTCCTGAGCGCTCGCGGTGCGGCTGCGGTGGGCGAGGGGCCAGATCGTCGCCTGGCCCTCTGGGGCATGTGTTTACTTGGGGCTTGGGGCCGGACGCAAGGGGCGTCCGGATCGACCGGCCGCCGACGGGTCTTTTCGCAAGCCATGAGCCACTATGAGCCGCTGTCTCAGGCCGTCAGCCTGAGGCGAGACGTCATCCAGCGCGCCGTCCACATCTTCCGAGGCTGGAGCTACCGGGACATCGAGGTGCCCCTGCTGGACACCTTCGAGCCTGGCGAGAGCGCCGGCACGCTCCAGCAGACCCTCCAGGTCATCGACAAGGACGGCAACCTGCGGGTGCTCAGAGCCGACGTCACCCCCGCGGTCGCGAGGCTCTACGCTCGCCAGCTCTACAAGGACTCCAAGGTCTTGCGGGCCTGCTACGCCAACCGGGTCGTGCGCGCGCAGCGGGCCTTCGGCCGGGATCAGAGCGAGTCCTACCAGATCGGGATCGAGCTGATCGGGCGCGCGGGCATCTCCGCTGAGCTGGAGGTGATCCTGATCTGCATGGAGACGCTCTCGGCCATCGGCGCCGACCGCTGCCAGGTCAACCTCGGCTCGGTGGCCGTCATGGGGCGCCTGCTGGAGATGACCGGCCTGCCCAAGGTCCGCCTGCGCGACATCCACGCCGCCGCCGAGGCCCGCGACCCCTTCGAGGTGCGCGACATACTGCACCGCAGCGGGACACGCTCCAACATCGCCGAGGCCCTCGAGGCCATCGCGAGCCTGAACAGCGGGCAGGTGCAGATCGAGGCCATCAAGCGGGCCGTCCCCAACGACACGGCGCTCAACCTCGCCTTTGGGCGCCTCGACAGCCTCACCTCGGCCCTGACGGAGCTGGGCTTCGGCGACCGCCTCAACATCGACCTGGGCGACCTGCAAGGCCCGGCCTACTACTCGGGGACGATCTTCAAGGTCGTCAGCGAGCGCATCGGCCGCGCGCTCGGCGGCGGCGGGCGCTACGACGGCCTCTGCGGCCGCTTCGGCGTCGAGGCGCCCGCCGTGGGCTTCTCCCTGCACCTCGACGCGCTCATCGAGGTCCTCCAGCCCGACGCCTCCGCGCGGGTCAGCGCACCGGCCGGCTCGGCCGTCCGCGTCGACCCCAACAACCCCCTGCCCGGGCTGCGCGAGGCCCTGGCCAGGCGCAAGGGCGATCAGCCCACCCTCGTGGTCGAGAGCAGCGGGGGCGCACCGGATCCCCACAGGAGATCGGCCCATGATCGCCAATGATCCCGGCTTCTTGCGGCTCGTGCTGCCCGACGAGGCCCTCGGCGCATGGACCCGCGAAGCGCTCAACGCCGCCGGCCTCTCCCTCTCCCAGCGCCTCCCCGGCGGCCGCGACTTCGTCCTGGACGACGACCCCCTGATCGTCGACTGGCTCGGCTTCGGGCTCGCCTCGCTGACCGTCCACGAGGCCGACATCCCCGTCTACGTCGAGCACGGCGTGGCGGATCTGGGCGTGGCCCGCCAGCACGTCCTGCGCGAGCGCGACGCCAGGGTCTATCGCCCCTTCACCTTCTCCTTCGAGGCCGGGGTCATGGCCCTGGTCGCCCCCGAGGGCACCGAGCTGGGCAAACTCGTCGAGCGCCCCCACCTGCGCGTGGCCACACCCTGGCGACACACCGCCCAGGACTTCTTCGCCTCGCGCGGCTGGAACGTGGAGCTGATCGCGCTGACCCAGGAGGTCGAGCTGGCACCCCTGCTCGGGCTGGCCGATGCCGTGCTCATGGCCGTCGAGGACGAACTGGCGCTCACCCGGCAGGGCCTCGCGATCGTCGAGCCCATCGCCCCCTGCCGCGCCAAGCTGCTGGCCAACCGCGCCACCGGCCGCGAACGCCTCGCCCAGATCGCCCGCCTCGTCGACCTGCTCAACCTCGCCCGTCCGGTGCGCCCGACAGGGGCGTGAACCACGGCAGAGAGCTCATCGGCAGCTTGAGCCCGCGGTAGATGTAATCCGAAAACCCCAGCGCCGCCTTCATGATCCCCAGATCCGTCGGCCGCCCCAGCGCCCCCGAGAGCGCCGCCGCCACCCGCAGCGCCAGCGCCTGGGCGTGGGGCACCGAGCCGTAGGCGAAGATCAGCTCCCCGCGCACCATGATGAAGATCGAGAAGTAGCGGTGGGCCAAAAAACGCACCAGCAGCGGCCTCAAGAGCGGCTCCTGGTCAACCATCCAACGCTCCATCGGCTCCGTCCACCGATCCAGCCAGAAGGCCAGATCCCCGAGCCGCTCGTCCTTGACGTCAAAATCCCATATAAATCGACGGTATGGACGCCACATCTGCGCCAGGACCTCGCCGCTGTGCACCCCCGCGCACGCATCGAAGAAGTCAAAGAAGGGCTCGACGGGGTCGCCGTAGCTGACCTCGAAGTCGGCCGGCGGGCGCCCCGCGCGCAGCCTGTCGAAGGCGTAGCTGATCGCCGAGAGGTGCTCGATGGCCGGGCGCTCCACGTCGACCAGCGCGTCGAGCAACCTCGACCGGATCAGCGTCAGCTGCTCCCAGGACAGCTCCAGCCCCCCAAGATCGATCTGAGGCCGCTCGCGCGGGCTGCGCGCCCGGATCGCGATGTCTGGCCGCAGCTCACGATCCAGCGCCACCGCCAGGTAGGGCGTCGGGTCGTGCGCCAGCTGGTCGAGCACCGACGGGCACACCGCCTCGTAATGCAGCTCGACCGACTCGCCCGTATCGTAGGCCACCACCGGGAAGTTGACGCACAGGTCCGGCAGCGCCTCGGTCCCGAAGCGGCGGTGGATCTCGCACCCTCCCTGCGGCTCCAGGAAGCGGCAGCGGTCGTCCTCGCCCACCCGCTCAAAGTGCACCGCCTCGATCTCGCCCTTGACGTCGTCGACCACGAACTGCAGGCCCCACCCCAGCCGCTCCTGGGCCTCCTCCTGACCCAGCGCGTCCGCAATGCGCCCCAACCCCTCCGGGTTGAAGGGGATCACCCAGCCCTTGCAGCAGCAGCCCTTCTGGTTGCACTTGTAGCCCAGCATCGCCGCCGACAGCGTCACCCGTGGCTCGTCCATTCATCCTCCTGGGGTCTGTTGTCCCCGGTGGCGCCTCGACCTGACACCCACCAAGGATCTTGCCCCAGCTTCGCCCCCGGGTCGAGGGCAAGAAATAAAACACCCCCGGTCCCTGAGGACCGAGGGTGTGACAGCTGAAGCATGAATGTTCTTGTTTGAAGCGAGGGATGCTCGACCCCGTGGGGCCGGCCTGGGACAACGAACATCCGGGTCGGGCTGTCTGGCTCGACCCGTGGAGAGCGGTCGGTAGAGGATATAGACCGTTGGCGAGACGGCCCGGTGGGTTCTGGCTAAGGTAAGTAGGGTCCTCGCTTCTTATTCGGTTGGACCCGCTCTCCACCCTTTCTCTTCTACAAGTCGCGTGCCAGCTTTTTTTCCGGCGGCGGTTTTCTCCCCGCGCGCCCCACAATGTGCTCCCGAATCCGACGCGCACGATGTCGGTGCGTGTAGGTCGGTGTGCCGCTCGCCCGTTCGAGAACGCACGCCCCACTCAAAAAAGTGGCCTTGAGGCCACAGATCCTCGGCCATTGCGTCACACCGGCTGCTACACTGGCCACCCAGTGGCCATTCGAGTAGGCACCCCGGCCAGCCGCCCCCGCTCTCCGCCCCGCCCTGACGGGATCTTCGCCCGGCCCGGCGCGCCAGACCAGCGGCGCAACCTCACGAGGCGGTCACCATGACACAGATGGCAGAGTTGAGCGAAGCCCTGCTGGCCTGGTTCAAGGACCACCAGCGCACCCTGCCCTGGCGCTCGGATCCGACCCCTTACAAGGTCTGGATCTCCGAGATCATGCTCCAGCAGACCCAGGTGGCCACCGTCGTCCCCTACTTCGAGCGCTGGATCGACGCCTTCCCCGACGTCGACGCCCTGGCCCGCGCCCCCATCGAGGAGGTCCTGACCCTGTGGAGCGGGCTCGGCTACTACCGGCGCGCGCACTCGCTCCACGCCGCCGCCCAGGCCATCGCCCGCGACCACGCCGGCCGCCTGCCCGACACCCTCGACGGGCTGCTCGGCCTGCCCGGCGTCGGCCGCTACACCGCCGGCGCCATCGCCTCCATCGCCTTCGAACTGCCCGCCCCGATCGTCGACGGCAATGTCATCCGCGTCCTGTGCCGGCTCTTCGCCATCGACGAGGACCCCCGCGCCACCCCCACCCAGCGCCGCCTCTGGGCCCTGGCCGAGTCCCTCATCCCCCCCGACCGCGCCCGCGACTTCAACCAGAGCCTCATGGAGCTCGGCGCCCTCGTCTGCACCCCCCGCGCCCCGGCCTGCGCCTCCTGCCCGCTGGCCGACCGCTGCCGAGCCCTGGCCCTGGACCGCGTCGACGCCCTGCCGCGCCCGCCGCAGCGCAAGCCCAGGCGCCTGATGGCCGTCGCCGCCGCCCTCGTGGTCGACCCCGAGGCCGACCGCTGCCTCCTGCTTCAGCGCCCCGAGGGCGGCCTCTTCGGCGGCCTCTTCGAGTTCCCCACCGTCGAGCTCGTCGATCCTGTCGACGAGGCCTCCCGCCGCGTCGCCCTCGACGACCACCTGCGCGCCCTGGGGCTGAGCGTCGACCTCGGCCAGGCCCGCCCGTCCCTGACCCACACCCTGACCCACATCCTGCTGACCTGCCACCCCTTCGAGGCCCGCCTGATCGGCTCGCCGCCGGCCTCCCTCCCGCAGCCCTTCCGCTGGGTCGCCCCCGACGACCTCGACGCCCAGCCCCTCTCCAGCGCCACGCGCAAGCTCATCGCCGCCGCCCTGCGACCCCCCGACCAGGGCGACCTCTGGCGCTGATCGCCCGCGCCTCCACGACACACCGCAAGGCTCCTCGCCTTGTCGCCGCGCTCAGGCGCTGATCGCCGCTGGCCCTCGTTTCTGGTACACCTTGCCTGCGGGCCTCTGCCTTGGAGTCACCCCATCGAAGATCTGGTTGGTCATGGTCAAAATCCATCGAGAAGGTCAGCAGGCATGAGTCATCAACCGATTGTCGAGTCGCTGCGCGGTGAGCTGCGCGGCGCGCCCCTCGTCGACGGGGTGCACCTCGGGTCCATCGCGGCGGTCGCGCCCGACGGCGCGCCGGTGGCCGCGTGGGGCGATCCGGGGACCCTGGTCCACTTGCGCTCGACGGCCAAGCCCTTCCAGCTGATGCCGTTGGTGATGGACGGGATCCACCGCGCGCCGCTGGCCCGAAAGGCTGGTCCTGGCCGTGCGGCGAAGGCCGGCTACACCATCGAGGCGGCGGATCTGGCCGTCATGATGGCCTCCCACAGCGGCGAGCCCGCCCACACCGGCCGCGTGGCGAGGTTGCTGGAGTACGGCGGGCTGGAGATCGACCAGCTCCAGTGCGGGGCGCACCCGCCCGTGCACGTCCCGACGAGCCACACCCTCATCGCGGCCAACCGCGAGCCCACCGCGCTGCATTGCAACTGCAGCGGCAAGCACACCGGCATGCTGCTCGTCTGCACCCACAAGGGCTGGCCCCTGGAGGATTACCTGTCCGTCGAGCACCCGCTCCAGCGGCGGATCCTGGCGCTGGTCGCGGGGCTGTCGGGCGTCCCGATCGAGGACATCGGCCTGGCCGTGGACGGCTGCTCCGCGCCGACCTTCGCGCTCCCGCTGTCCGGGCTGGCGCTGCTCTTCGCCCGGCTCGCGGCGCCGGAGCAGGCCCCCGAGGTCGAGCCCGGGGCCAGAGCGGCGCTGCGCGAGATCTTCGCGGCCGGCGTGGCCCACCCTGAGCTTGTCGGGGGCACGGGCCGCCTGGACACCGCTCTGATGCGGGCGCTCGGCGGCGTCGTCTTCGCCAAGGTGGGGGCGATGGGGGCCTACGGGCTGGGCGTGGGCGCTTGCGAGCGCTACCCGAAGGGGCTGGGCGTGGCGGTGAAGATCGCCGACGGGGACGGCGCCGATCGCGTCCGTCGGGTGGTCGTCCCTGAGCTGCTCATCCAGCTCGGGCTGCTCGATCGGGGCTTCGAGGACGGCCCGCTGCGGCGGGCCGCGGCGCCGGAGACGCTCAACAACCGCGGGATGGTCGTCGGCAAGCTGCGGCCCTGCTTCGAGATTTTTCGATGAGCTCGGTCAGGATGGAGGTGCAGCGGCGCTACGCGCTGTCCTTGCCCGGCGAGCTGCTCGGGGCGGCGCTGCTGGTCACGGGCGAGCCGGTGGTGGTCTGCGCGGGGGGCGCGCCGGGGGTGGTGATCGCGGCGCCCTTCGGGCACCCGAGGTCGGGATCGTCGGCGCCCTTGAGGGCTGGCGCGCTGGTCCAGCTTCGGGGAGAGGGGCCGGTCTTCGTGGCGCCGAACCACGAGCTCGGCGAGCTGCTGGTCATGGTCGGGGGCGACGAGCCGTCGATCTTCGGGGTGGACTGCGGGCAGGCTCGGCCCTTGTGGCGGCTCTTGATGGAGGGGCCGCCGGTGGGGCCGCCGCTCTTGTGGAGGGGGCTGACGCTGGTGGCCGATCCGCCGGGGGCGCTGACGGCGCTGGATCTGGCCGGGCGCGAGCGCTGGATCTGCGATCTGGGCAGCGCGCCGTCGACGGGGCCTGCGGCGGTCGACGGCGAGCGCGCGGTGATCGGGGCAGCCGACGGCGGCCTGCACCTGGTCGACGGCGTCGGTGGGCGGCTGGGCGGGTGGTCGATGGGGGGGCGGATCGAGGCGCTTTGCGTCGGTCCGCGCGGGCGAGTGGTCGGGTGCGGCGGCGGGCTCATGTCGGCCTTCGAGGTGGGCCGGCGAGAGCCGCTGTGGTCGGCGCCGGCGGAGGGCGTCGTGTCGATGGCCGCCGATCCGCGCGGCAACCTCACGGCGGCGCTGGCCGATGGCGGGGTGATCCGTGTCGAGGCCGGGGGTCAGGCGCGGCGGTCGGTGCTTCAGGGCGACAGGATCCGGGGCCTGGAGCTGACGACATCGGGCGCCGTCGTGGGGATACGCCGCCCCGCAGAAGGAAGCGCTGGGCTCGTGGCCTGGCCGCTGCCCTCGCCGCCAGCAGGCTGGCAGGTCGGTGCCGAGGGGAGGCCGCTGTCTGGGGAGCCGGTGGCGGCGGTACACGGCTCGCACTTCACGTCGGTCTTCTGCCGAGGCGGCGAGGTCTTCGAGGTGACGATTCAGAGTTGAGGGCGGGCGCGGGGCCGAGGCGAGGGCTCAGTTGGCCGGGTGGGCGCTCAGCGCGGGGCGGCCGTTCTTGATCTTCACGTGGAAGGCGACGTGGGTGCACTGGTACATGCGGCAGATGGCGTCGTGGTTGTGCTGGAGCTGGGCCAGGAAGCTGTTGGCGTTGAGCTTCGACATGTCCCTGCCGCACCGCTTGCTGATCTCGACGTAATCCTGCCAGAGGCGGTTGAGGTCGTCGCGGTCGAGGGAGCCCAGGCCGTTGGAGAAGGGCTCCAGCGCGATCGAGAGGTAGTCAAAGGAGGGGCGCTGGGGCGGAGGAGCCGAGACGCTGCCGTAGGCCGAGAAGAGGTCCGGCAGCTCGGCGGCCATCGGCGCGGCGGAGCCGCCGGTGAGCGAGGTGGTGATGTCGGGCAGCGAGGGGGCGTTGAGGGAGGCGGTCATCTCCTGGGCCAGCGACAGGACCCTGTTGTCGGGGTCGAGATCGGCGTTGAGCTTGGAGCGGAGCGCCTGGAGGCGCGACTTGACGGCGTTGGTGGGCCTGGGCGTGGCGGGCGCGGCGTGGTCCGTGCCGAAGAGGGAGTCGAGGGGGTTGATGCTCTCAAGGGCCTGGGAGAAGTCCGCCTCGGGGATGTCGTGGAGGTCGAAGGTGTAGCGCCGGATGGCGTCCTCAATGGAGCTGTCGGGGGTGCTGCTGAAGGCAGCCTCGGAGTCCTGGTGGGCGGAGGGCTCGGTGAAGGAGGCCATGACCTGGATGTCGAGGTCCCCATGGGTCGAGGGGCGCTGAGCGGGCGTGGGCGCGCCCCAGGTGAGAGCGGTCGGCGGGCTCGGGTTGGACGGCTGAGATCCCCAGCCGGTCGGGGCCTGAGAGGGCTTTGAGGGCTCGCCCCAGCCCATCGGGGTCGGCGGCGGGTTGAGCTCCGAGAGGGGCGCCATCTGCTGCCGGTAGGGGCCGAAGGGGTCGACCGTGCTGGCCCGGGCGGGCGCCTCGGCGCGCGCGGGCTCCTGAGGCCTGGGCAGCTGATCGTCGGTGTGGTGGACCTGCCAGGTGGGCAGCGGCGTGTTGGGCTCGAAGGTCGACTGGATGCGGGCCGAGGAGCTTGAGGGGTGTTCGCGGCCGAAGTCCGAGGGGGCGGCGACGCGCTGGGGTGCGGGCGTCGGCGCCTCATCCTCGGGGGTGAAGACAATCTGGGTCGCTCTGGCCGTTGGCGGGCGGCGTCGCGCCTGGGCGGGGCTTTCTTGAGGGTTCGGCGCGGGGGTCTGGCCGCGGCGGGGCAGCGCGGCGAGCGCGAGGCCCGTCGTCAGGGCCAGGAGCGCGAAGCCCACGTACCACGAGCTCAGAGCCTCGGGCAGGAACTGCCCGAGGCTGGAAGACAACCACACCAGATAGACCGCAGCCAGCGAGGCCGCCATCATCAAGAGGTGTTTTCGGTGTCTGCTGTTCATGGTTTGGAGTGACCTGATGCTATGGACCCTCGATGAGTTTGGATCCCTTGACGGAATGCTGCAATACTGAACCTTTGTTTGTGTCACATTTTTTTGAAGGCGAGCGAGCGCCGCCTGGATGACAGCCAGACAAGTGATCAGGTCTTCAGGGGCAGGCGCCGATGGTGTCGGGATCGATGGCGTCGTCGGGGAGGAGCATGGGGAAGGGGCCGGCCAGGAAGAGGGCGCGACGATCCTCCCGGATGAGGGCGTTGAGCGCGGGGGAGGTGATCTTCCGGCCGCTGGCGGTGATCAGGGTGCCGCCGAGGGCGGCGCCGTTGATGGCGGCCAGCGTGTCGGCGTCCACGAGCGTGAGGCGCTGGTGCGTCAAGGGGCAGCGCAGGCGGTCGAGGAGATCGGGGGAGAGGCTCATGTCGGGCTCAGCCCTTGAGCTGGTCAAGGAGCTTGTTGGCGGCGTCGCTGTTGGCCATGCCGAGCTCTTCGATGATGTCCTGGATGACCGACTTCTCGTTGTCGCTGACCTTCTCGCCGAAGAGGCCGAGGAAGCCGCCGGAGGCGTTGGCGACCGCGAGGGAGAGGGAGACGAGGTCTTTCTTGGCGTCGTCGCCGTGGTCGGTGCTTTCGAAGATCCTGCGGATGATGCTCAGGCAGGTGTCGAAGAAGGAGGCCTTGGGCTTCTGGGTCAGGAGCTGCTCCAGGAAGTCGTAGCCGGGGGTGCCGCTCAGGGCGCCGCGGTCGACGGCGGCGTCGAGGATCTTGCGGCGCTCGGCGCTTGTGACCTCACCGTCGGCCCAGGCCACGTAGACGAGGGGCAGCAGCGGGAAGACGCCGGCGGTCTCCCCGGCGAAGCCCAGCTCGACGAGCTCGGCGGCCAGGTCGAGGTCGCTGATGCCGAGCAGGCTGGCGACGTCCTGGGCGTCCTTCTGGGCCAGGGCGCCGAGCTGTCCGTCGAGCTGGGCTTTCTTGCGGCGCTCGATTTCGGCTTCGGTGTAGAACTTCTCCTCTTCCTCGCTGGGCTTCTTGACCATGACACTCTCCTGTAAGGGCGGCGCGTCGGGCGCAGTCGTTGTCGTCTATAATGGTCGCACGGGGCGCGGCGGCTTGAAAGGCCCCTTGGGGGGCTGCTACCGTTCGTGGTCAGAGGCGCCCGGTCGGCGCGAGGCCGCGGTCTTGATGCCAGCGCCTCGCGCGGCGGGAGTATAAGGAGGCCGCAGAGCGCAAGCAAGCGCGGGAGGGGCGGATGTCAAAGCCAGATGGGCCGCGGATCTTCACGGTCGAGGAGGCCAATGAGGCGCTGCCCCGCGTGCGGATCTACTTCGCGCGCATCTTTCAACTTCAGGAGTCGATCCGGCAGGTTGGCGAAGGGCTCAGGGCGCTGGGGGTGGACATCCTGGCGGGGCACTGGCGCGCGGGGGCGGGCGACTCGCCCTCGGTGCTGGCGCTCAAGGCAGACTTTGCGGCTCACCTGGACGAGACCAACGCCCTGCTGGCCTCGATCGGCGAGGCGGGCGCGGTGGTCAAGGACATCCATCGAGGGCTCGTGGACTTCCACGGGGAGCTGGACGGGGAGGTTGTGTGCCTGTGCTGGCAGTTCGGAGAGGAGGAGGTGGCGTGGTGGCACGCGGCTGACGCGGGCTTCTCAGGTCGCAAGCCGATCCAGGGCTCAGGCGTGGCGCCGACGCTGCATTGACCCTGTCGGGATCGGATTGACCCTGTCGAGATCGGATGACCCCGTCGAGATCGGGTGACCCCGTCGGGATCGGGTGACCCCGTCGGGATCGGGTGACCCCGTCGGGATCGGATTGACCCTGTCGGGATCGGATGACCCCGTCGGGATTGACCCCGTCGGCCCCTGGCGGATATCTTGCCGGCCTGGTTCAGCATTGACCCCACTGAGGAGAGCGTTCGCCATGAGTCATAGCAAGCAGGGCGGGACAAGAACAGGCACGGCCACCCCCGGCGCGGCGGCCAGGGGCGCCGACTTCGCCGAGGCGTTTCCGGCCTCGCGCAAGGCCTGCCTCGAAGGCCCCAACGGCGTGCGGGTGCCCGTGCGCGAGATCCGGATCGGCGGCGGCGAGGCGCCGCTGCGCGTCTATGACACCAGCGGCCCCCAGGGCGTGGACGCGCGGGTCGGCCTGGGATCGGTGCGCGGCGGCTGGATTCAGGGTCGCGGCGACGTCGAGCAGGTCGAGCGCGATTACAGCGCCCACGACAGCGCGCTGATCCCCGAGGGGCTGCGGCGGCGCGTCCTGCGCGGCAGCGGCGCGGTGACCCAGCTCCACTACGCGCGGCGCGGCGAGGTGACCGAGGAGATGGCCTTCGTGGCGCTGCGCGAGGGGGTCGAGGCCGAGTTCGTGCGCCAGGAGGTGGCCGCCGGCCGCGCGATCATCCCGTGCAACATCAACCACCCGGAGCTTGAGCCGAT
>SYOX01000199.1 GCA_005804885.1 Pseudomonadota bacterium | reverse complement strand
ATCTGCCCGCGCGCGGCCAGCCCCAGCGCGGCCAGCCCCAGCGCGGCCAGCCCCACGGCGATCGCCGCGCGTCGACGGGCGCGCCGGTCGGGCGCCGCTGGGGCTCCAGGCGGGGGATCGGCGTGGCGTTTCGGGGTGATCATCGGTGGCGCTCCGGGGGAAGCCGTCTCTCTCGGCTTGATCCGTTAGCGAGACCTATGCCAGGATCGTTGACCCCCGTCAACACGGGATCCAAGGTCGATTTGTGCCTGGGCACTCTAGGAAGCAGAGATCCAGATCGCTCATTCGCAGATCTGCGCGGCGAGCGCTGCGCGCGATAGCGCGGAGGAAAGGGGGGCCGAATGGCTGGTCATGGGGGCTGGCTGTTGGTATGGTGCCCACACTCGGGGTCGAGGGACGGCCGGAGCATCGAAGGAGGGGTGTCGCATGTCAAGAAGGTCGTGGAGGGCCGCAGGCTGCGGGCTCATGCTGTCGCTCCTGCTGGCGCCGGTGTCGGCGTGGGCGCAGGGGCAGAAGGACAAGGACAAGGCGCAGGACGATGCGGCGGCGGCCAACGCCAGCCAGATCGCCGAGGCCGCCGCCCAGCTCAAGGCGCTGAGCGAGAAGATCGCGGCGCTGGAGGGGCGCCTGGAGGAGCTGGGCGAGTCCAGCGGGACGAAGGAGGAGCTGGCGGGCCTCAAGGGCGAGCTCGACGCGCTTCGGGAGCAGCTCTCGGCGCTGACCGAGGTGGCGAACTCGGGCCTGGAGAAGGCCACGCAGCTTGAGGAGTCGCTGGCGGCGTCCGAGGAGCAGGTCTACTTCGAACTGGGCTTTGAGGGCTACATCCGCACGGAGTTCGTGGCGATCCAGGACGACGCGGAGTCGACGGACTTCATCGGCCTCAACGACGGCTTCGCGCTGGGCAATGCGCGCCTCGGGCTGGCGGGCTCCTACGACGAGTGGTCCTTCAGGCTGCAGTTCGACGGCGCGGTGGATCGTCGCGACGCGCGCAACACCTCCACGGGGCAGGTCAAGACGGAGCTCAAGGACGCGTGGTCGCAGTGGTCGATGTGCGAAGCGCTCAACATCCGGCTGGGGCAGTTCAAGCCGGCCTTCGACGCCGAGGAGCTGCGCTCGACCACGGAGATGCTCTTCGTCAGCCGGGCGCTGGAGAGCCGGGGCGTCAAGGGTGTCGAGGGCATCGGCGTCGACGGCCTGAGCGTCGGCCGCCAGGTGGGCCTGATGTTGCACAGCGAGGCGCTGCGCCTCGGCGAGAGCGGGCTGGGCGGCTCGTACTCGGTGGCGCTGACGAACGGGAACTCGGCCAACCAGCCGGTGAACGACAACGACTCGCTGGCGCTCTTCGGCCGGCTGGAGCTGCACTTCGAGGACATGCTGGTCTTTGGCCTCGGCGGCTACTTCAACACGCTGACGGAGTCGGCGCTGGCCGACGTGATCGACGAGCAGCGCGTGGGCATGGTGGCCGACCTGTCGGTGCAGGTCGCCGGGGTGCTCTTCGGCGCCCAGTTCATGCAGGTGACGTCCTCGTTCCCGGACCTGGCCGACGTGCAGGAGTCCGAGACGAGCCAGGGCTTCCACTTCGAGGTCGGCTACGATCTGGCGGACGTGGGGCTGGTGCCGGCCTACCGGCTGGCCTTCCTGGATCCGACGTCGAGCTTCGAGGTGGCCGATCCGGCGCTGGCCGAGCAGCTCGACCGCGACGAGCTGACCCACCACACCCTCGGCTTGACCTGGCTGGTGCCCGACTCTCCGGTCAAGCTGCAGGCCAACTACACGATTACGCTGGAGAATCCGGCCAGGGTCTTCAACAACGATCGACTTGAGCTGCTCGGCCAGCTGGTCTTCTGATTGAGGGAGCGGGGGCGATGATGCGAGCACAGATGAGAGGTTGGCTCCGGGCGGCGACGCCGGCCGGCGTTGTGGTGGCTCTGGCGGCCTCGGCGGCGCTGGCGCCCCGGCTCGGCGGCTGTCAGCAGGATCTGGCCGGCGGCGCCGTCGCCCGGCAGGTGGCCACGCGCGGGGAGCTCATCGGGGGCCCCGGCGCGCTCGGCGAGGTCGGCGACTACCTGTTGGAGAACGACAAGATCCGGGTGGTGATCCAGGGGCCGGGCTTCTCGCGCGGCTTCGGGGTCTACGGCGGCAGCCTCATCGACGCCGATCTGGTCCGGCCGGTCCCCTCGGGGAGTCAGCTCGGCGGCCAGGGCCGGGATCAGTTCGGCGAGCTCTTCCCGATCTTCTTCCTGGAGGCCCAGGTGCCCGAGAAGGTCGAGGTGCTCAACTCCGGCGCCGACGGCGCCCCGGCCAGCGTGCGCGTCTCCGGCCAGGGCGGCGACTTCTTGACCATGACCAAGGCGCTCAACCAGGTCATCCTCAACTCCCACGACATCGCCAACATCACGGAGCTGCTGACCCCCGATCTGCTCGACGGCGCCCCGAAGCTGTCCTTCAGCACCGTCTACGAGCTGGCGCCGGGCGCCCACCACGTCAAGATCAGCACGACGCTGACCAACATCGCCGGCCAGTGCGCCAGCAGCCCGACGACCTTCTGCGCCTCCGACGCCGACTGCGCCGCAGTCGGCGGCGCCTGCCAGCCCGTCGAGCTCAAGATCCCGGCCCCGCTGGCCGACACCCTCCTGGGCCTCTTCATCGACGGCGACATCGACCTCGACGTGCCCCTGGGCCACGTCCTGCTCTTCGGCGCCGGCAACAAGGCCTTCGCCCCCGGCGTCGGCTACGACATCCGCTTCGCCCTGGAGGACAGCTACGACTTCGAGGGCGAGCTGCCCTTCCCGGCCCTGCCCGGCCTGCTCTCGCGCGGCCTGATGACGACCAGCACCAAGGGCGTCTCCTACGGCTTCTTCGCCGCCGGCGACACCCCCAACTTCGCCGCCGAGCGCGTCGACGCCGAGGGCAAGAACAACTACGAGAAGATCTACCCCGGCGTCGAGATCGAGTCCGACTCGCTCCTGGTGCCCTTCATCGCCTCGGCCTTCACCGGCGTCTTCTACGCCCAGGCCCCCAACGTCCTGGCGCCGGGCGCGTCCTTCACCTTCACGAGCTACTTCGTCGTCGGCGACGGCGACGTGGGCAGCGTCGTGGACGAGATGCAGCGCGTGCGCGGCGCACAGACCGCCCTGCTGGCCGGCGCCGTCCGCGACGCCGTGACGCTGGAGCCCGTCGAGGCCGCCTCGGTCGTCATCTACGACGCCGCCGGCAAGCCCATCAACCAGTTCTTCACCGACGCCGCAGGCCGCTTCAAGGGCCAGATGCCGGCCGGCTCCTACGCCGCCCGCGTCGAGCGCGAGCCCACCCTCTCCGATCCCATCGCCTTCGAACTGGGCGCCAAGGGCCACTTCCTGGACCTCTCGGCGCCGCGCGGCGGCCGCATCACCGTCAAGGTCCGCGACGCCTCCGGCCGCGACCTGCCGGCCAAGGTCACCGCCGTGGGCACCATCAACCCCGCCGACGCCGGCAAGGAGAGCCGCCGCTACCTCTTCGACCTCCAGGCCGGCCAGCGCTGGCGGGTGTCGGATCTCATCGCCGACGACCCCGCCCGCGCCAACACCCTGCAGTACATCGAGGCCCACGGCTTCACCGAGCGCGGCAGCGTCGTCCTGGACGTCCGCCCCGGCGTCTACACCGTCTTCATCTCCCGCGGCCCCGAGTACGACGTCCAGAAGGCCACCGTCCGCGTCGAGGCCGGCGAGATCAAGGCCATCTCCACCGCCCTGACTCGCCTGATCGACACGACCGGCTGGATCAGCGCCGACTTCCACCTGCACGCGGACCCCTCGCTGGACTCCTCCCTCTCGCTGCACGACCGGGTCGTCTCAGGCGCCGCCGAGGGCCTGGAGTACCTCGTGGCCACCGACCACAACTTCGTGACCGACTACCGCCCCTCCATCGAGCAGGCCGGCCTGTCCGAGTGGGTCTCCTCCATGGTCGGCCTGGAGCTGACCACCCTGGAGGCCGGGCACTTCAACGGCTTCCCCGTCAAGCGCGACGTCGGCCAGATCACCCGCGGCTCCTTCGAGTGGTCCCTGACCACCCCCGACGTGATCTTCGACCGCATCCGCGGCATCGGCAAGTACGGCCCCGAGAACACCATCGTCCAGGTCAACCACGCCCGCGACTCGATCCTGGGCTACTTCTCCCAGCACGGCATCTCCGAGCTCAACCCCCAGGTCCCCGAGATCAAGGGCGGCGGCTTCGACATCGGCGCCATCGCCGCCACCAACGGCCCCGCCTTCCGCCGCTTCGCCCTGACCGACGGCTCGCCCTGCACCCCCGGCGAGGACGCCCCGGACGACTGCAAGCTGCGCTCGACCTTCAGCTTCGGCTTCGACGCCATGGAGATCGTCAACGGCAAGCTCTTTGACCAGACCCACCACTTCCGCGTCCCCCAGAGCGTCGCCGGCCTCGACATCCCCGCCGAGACCCTCGCCGAGCTGCCCCCGCCCGGCACCATCCTGTGCGACGGCGACGACGTCGCCTTCCCCGGCATGATCGACGACTGGTTCAACCTGCTCAACCTCGGCCAGGTCGTCACCGGCCTGGGCAACTCCGACAGCCACAACAACGAGGCCGACGAGATCGGCTACCCGCGCACCTTCGTCTTCATCGACCAGGACGACCCCGCCTTCATCGACGAGCTCGCCGTCGTGCGCGCCGTCCAGAACCAGCGCGCCATCGCCACCAACGGCCCCTTCGTCGAGCTCTTCGTCAACGACCAGCCCATCGGCGCCAAGATCGACGACCTCGACCGCTCCGTCGACCTGCGCGTCAAGATCCAGGCCGCCCCCTGGATGGACGTCGCCGAGCTGCGCATCTTCGCCAACGGCGAGGTCATCCAGGAGGTCGACGTCACCCTCGTCGACGGCGTCTTCGAACACACCTCCACCCTGACCCTCCAGCGCGACACCTGGTTCGTCGTCGAGGTCGAAGGCCGACAGTCCCTCTTCCCCGTCGTCACCCCCCTGGAGATCGGCCCCGTCTCCCTGACCGACGCCGTCGGCTCCCTGGCCGGCGCCTTCGGCTTCGGCGCCACCGCCCTGGGCGATCTCCACCCCCCCGAGATCTCCGTCGTCAAGCCCTTCGCCATCACCAACCCCATCTGGGTCAACGTCGAGGGCGCCGAGTTCACCGCCCCCGGCCTCCCCGACCGCGCCTGCGAGGGCTTCGGCGTCGTCACCCGCCCCAACGCCGAGAGCAAGCCCGGCACCCAGACCCCCCAGGTCATCTCCGAGAAACGCGCCCTCCGACTCCAGGGCCTCACCCCCTCCTTCTGGTTCCCGCGCCAGCAGAACAACACCCACGACGTCCGCGTCCTCTTCGATCACTTCGGCCACCACAGCCATGGCCACTGATCTTCGCCCCCTGGCCCTCATTGCCGTGCTTTTTTCGCTGAACTTTGTTTCAGTTGATCCGGCCGGCGCCCACGACCTCGGCCTGCGCCACCGCGCCATTGCTACGGCCCGCGCCGACGCCACCGGCCTGACCGTCGAGGTCCTCCTGATCATGGAGGTCCGCAAGGGCCTCCAGGCCGACCGCCTCCTGCTGCGCTTTGACCTCGACCGCGACGGCGACCTCAACCCCATCGAGGCCCGCGCCCTCTCCAGCGAGCTCGGCCCCCAGGCCGTCGGCGGCTACGTCCTGCGCCTCGACGGGCGCCCCGCCGCCCCCGCCGCCGTCGAGTCTCGCGCCTCGCGCACCGCCGAGGGCGGCCTCATCGTCGCCCTCCTGATGCGCTACAGCGCCCCCAGGTCCCAAGCCCGCGTCGAGGTCGCCGTCCTGAAGACCCCCCGAGGCCGCGCCGGCCTCCAGTCCTCCCCCATCGCCGTCGAGCTCCAGGCCGAGGCCCCGCTGACCATCGCCCGCGCCTCTGGCGCCCTGGCCCCCGACGCCCCCATCCTCGGCCCTGTCTCGCTGCGGCCCGGCGCCGACGCCGCCTGGATCGAGGTCGCGCTCGCCCCCAGGGAGCCGGCCCCGTGACCCGCCCCACCTCACCCGCCGGCCCGGACGCCGCGCCTGGAGCGCTGATTGGTTTGACTCCCGTCGGTCATCGGTCCGACAGCGACGCCGTCGGCAAGACCGATGCCGTCGTCGTCGATGCTCGACGGGCCAAAGGCCCGCCTGCGCTCTCCTCCTTGGCCTCGACCGTGCCGACGGCGTCTTCGCTGTCGGCCTCGACGACCTCGGTCCCTCAAACCAATCAGCGCTCCAGGGAGGACCGCCCGTGAACAACCCCGCGCAGGCCCGCCCCGTGTTGCCTTACGAGCGCCTCCTCGGCCAGCTCAGCGACCTCCAGCTCGCCCAGATGCCCGTCTACAAGGACACCATGGAGCACCTGCGCGACGAGCTGCGGCGGCTCGCCATGCTCATCGAGCTCCACCGCCTCCTCAGCCACGCCGCCCCGGAGGCCCAGAGCCGCTTCCAGGGCCTCCTGCTCAAGGAGGGCGAGTTCGGCGAGCTGGTCGACAAGGCCTCCGGCGTCCAGCCCACCCACGACGCCGACCCCGAGATCACCCGCAAGCAGGGTGAGTTCGAGGCCATGTCCCGCCGCATCGCCCTGCGCGAAGCCGCCACCCGCTGGAGCGTCTCCCGAGGCGCAGGCGGCGCCGACTTGCCCATCCTCGACCTCGCCCGAGGCTTCGCCCTGGACCGCTTCCAGTACCAGGTCCTCATCATGGCCCTGGCCCCCGAGGTCGAGCTCTCCTTCCAGCGCATGTTCTCCCACCTCCACAACGACGTCACCCGCCGACGCCCCAGCGTCCACCTCGCCCTGGAGCTCTTCGGCGGCGACGACGCCGGCCGCCGCGCCGGCCGCCAGACCTTCGCGCCCGACTCCCCGCTGCTGCGCTACAACCTCATCCACATGGAGGACGAGGGCGCCGGCCTGGAGAAGAGCCTGCTGCTGCGCGACTTCAAGATGCCCGAGCGCATGGTCCAGTGGATCATCGGCACCCGCACTCTGGCCCCCCAGATGGCCGGCTACGCCCAGCTCGTCACCGCCGAAGCCACCCTGGCCGACCTCGTCTTCGACGACGCCGCCTCCCGACGGCTCGCGGCGCTGGCCGGCTACCTCGCCGAGCGCATCGCCACGCCCTCCAGGGACGCGGCCGGCGCCGACCGCGCCGCGCTGACCCCGGCGGGGGCCGGCGGTGCGACCCCGCTGGTGGCCTTCACCGGCAAGGAGGGCGTCGGCAAGCGCACCGTCGCGGCTCGCCTGTCGGCCTACGTCAAGCGCCCCATGCTCGTCGTCAACCTCGCGGCCACGGCGATCCCCGTCGGGAGGCGCGATACGGCCTTCCGCGACCTCGCCCGCGAGGCCGCCCTGCACGGCGCCGCCCTCTGCCTGGCCGACTACAGCGACAGGCTCGTCCAGGGCGGCATCAGCCCCTCGCTGCCCTACCTCTACGGCATCGCGCGCATGGCGCCGGGGCTCGGCGTGGTGACCTCCCGCGACGAGGAGATGGGCCTCGGCGGCGCCGGGGCCGGCTTCTCCACCCGGATGCACCTGGAGATCCCCGAGACCTTCACCCGCCATCAGCTCTGGGACGCGATGCAGGCCCGCTCCAGCGCTCGCCCCGACGACGAGGTCGACCTGCGCTCCTTCGCCCTCAAGTTCGGCTTCACCGCCGGGGTGATCCAGCGCGTCCTGGCCTACGCCGGCGAGGAGGCCAGCGTGCGCACCGGCCGCCGCAACGCCCCCTTCAGCGCCAACGATCTGGACATGGCCTGCCGGATTCAGCTCGGCCAGGGCCTCAGCGGCGTCGCCACGCGCGTGCGCCGGATGGCCTCCTGGGACGACCTGATCCTGCCCGACGACCTGATCGAGACGCTGCGCGAGATCCTGCGCCACGCCCGGATGCGGACCAAGGTCTTCCACGAGTGGGGCTTTGACCGCAAGATGACCAGCGGCAAGGGCCTCTCGGTCCTCTTCTCCGGCCCCCCCGGCACCGGCAAGACGATGGTGGCCGGCGTCATCGCTCAAGAACTGGACATGGACCTCTACAAGGTGGACCTGAGCCAGATCGTCTCGAAGTACGTCGGCGAGACGGAGAAGAACCTCAGCAAGGTCTTCGAGGCGGCGGCCGCCAACCAGTTCATCATCCTCTTTGACGAGGCCGACTCCCTCTTCAGCAAGCGCACCGAGGTCAAGTCCTCCGTCGACCGCTACGCCAACCTGGAGGTCAACTACCTGCTCCAGAAGATGGAGGAGTACTCGGGCATCTGCGTGCTGACGACCAACTTCGAGAAGAGCATCGACGACGCCTTCAAGCGACGGATCAACTTCCGCCTCGACTTCCCCTTCCCCGAGCCCGAGGACCGGGCGCGGCTCTGGCGCGTCCACCTGCCCGGCGAGGCGCCCGTGGAGGAGGGGCTGGACGAGGATCTGGGGTGGCTGGGCGAGAAGTACGAGCTCAGCGGCGGCAACATCAAGAATGCGGTCCTGCGGGCGGCCTTTCGCGCCGCCGACACCTCCCGCCCGATCTCCATCGACGACCTGGAGTATGCCGCCGACCGCGAGGCCCGCGAGCTCGGCAAGCTCGTCCAGGGCGCCGGCTTCTAAGGGTTTTTCATGTTTGATATCAACATCTTGGCGGTGGCTTCCGCAGGCGGCATGGGCTTCAGGGGCAAGAGCGGTCCGGACAAGGGCGAGGCGATTGGCGGCCTCAAGGGCGAGCCCTTCAGGTTCAGCGGCCTGATCAAGATCGGCGCGGGGCTCGCCTTTGTCGTGGCGCTCTCGGCGGGCTGTAGTTCCAAGGAGTCGGCGTCGGTGATCGCGCCACGGACGGCCAGAGCGCCCTTGACCGAGGCCGAGGGTCGCCAGCTCTTCGCGCAGGTCTGCGCGAGCTGTCACGGGGTGGGGGGCAAGGGCAATGGGCCGCGCTCGGCCATGCTCGGCGGGGTGCCCGACTTCACGGACCCCAACTTCCAGCTCGGCCACGAGGACGTCAGGATCAAGCAGGTCATCAAGGAGGGGTCGGGGCGGATGCCGGGCTTCGGCATGCGCTTCGGCGTCCACGAGATCGACGCGCTCACCAAGGTCGTCCGCAGCTTCAAGCCGTGAGGCGAGGTCAGGCGCGGGTCGCTCTGTCGATCGCGTGCCTGGACCAGCTCAGATCCTCGGCCAGCGTCCGGCCGCACGAGCGCTCGTCGGGCCTCTTGCCCTCGCGGAAGGCCAGAAAGGTCAAGGCGCAGGCGGCGTTGTAGAGCAGGACGCGCTTGCGATCGACGCGCAGGCCCAGGGCGTCCTCGTAGACCGCCAGGGCGGCCTCCAGAAGCTCGTCTCTGTCCCGATCGAAGACCAGATAGCGGAAGTCGTGGTGGCGATCAGCCCAGGCGGCGCCGTCGTAGTCGAAGATCCCGTGGACGACGTGGGTGTCGGGGTCGATCCCCAGGTTGTGGAAGCCGACGTCCGTGTGGACGAAGGCGCGGTCGGCCTCCGCGACGGGGACGCCCTCATAGGCCTCCATGATCGCGGCGGCGTCGGCGATGAGTTCGGGGTCGTCGATCACTCTGGGGAGTCGCTGCTCGACCCATTCCCGGGGCTCGGGCCACTCCGGCCGATGAGGGAGCCAGTCGGCGACGTCGCTTTTGCCGATGCGCGCGTGCTGCTCGGCCAGGATGGAGCCGATGGCCGCGCCGATCTGTGCGGCCAGCCTTGCGCTGTCGACCACCTCGGCGAAGATCCGCCAGGGATCGCTGACCCCTGGGACCATCTCTCGCACGTCGAAGGCTCCATCGGCGCTCTCAAGGAGCAACCGGGGAGCGCCAAAGGTGCACCGCGACTCAAGAAGGCGCAGGACGCGCCGTTCGGTCGCGAGTCGCCGCGCGCCGCGCTCCGACTGGGCAAACCACGCCAGCAGGCCGCCAGGCAGGCGAGCCACCCATCGATCCTCGCGCGCCTCGACGTGAAGGTCAGCCGCCGAGAAGCGCAGGCCCACCTGGGCGAGCGCCTCGCAAGCGCTCTCCGGGCTCAACGCGTCGTGGGCATCAGCCACCCCATCCATGATCCCTGTGTCTTCGTCGATGGGCACGAGCTTCATCCTGAGAGCATGCTGCGTGTGGGACGGGGCCGTCAACCCACAAGAGGCGCGGTTGTGCTGGAGGCAGGTTTGCTCAGTAAAGGTTCCAGGCATCCCACGCCACGATCGTGCCGACGGCGTATCGCCCCACGCTCCTCGCACCGCCCCCGTTGGGGACGGGCTCGTCGGGTGGGGCTACAAGCTCAGGGTGGGCTGCGACCTCTCGGTCGCAGGCCAGCGCACGACCGAT
>SYOX01000198.1 GCA_005804885.1 Pseudomonadota bacterium | reverse complement strand
TATGGGGGCCGCGGTGGGGATGCTCGGGCGACCTACAACGGCGAGCTTCAAAGCGACGGAGACAGCCAGGATGCGACGCTGGAGCCCATGGCCTGGTACCACGCGAACAGCAGCAAGCAGACTCAGGAAGTGGGGTTGCTCAAGGCCAACGGCTTTGGCCTGCACGACGTGCTCGGGAACGTGTGGGAGTGGTGCTGGGACTTGTATGACTACTCGTATGGGGAGACCGCGGACGGCCCAAGCGTTGATCCCACTGGCCCAAGAGTCGGCCAGAATCGCGTCAGCCGGGGCGGGTGCTGGCCCGTCCGCGACCGCTCGGTCCGCGCCGCCTACCGCAGCTCGGACGCAGCTGAAAGGCGGCGCGGCGACCTTGGCCTGCGGGTTGTGAGGTCGAGCCCCTGGCGCCTGGAACCTTGAGCCCCTGGTCAACGCCTCGCAGCGCGACGAAGGGATGGAAACGCGCCGCTTGTGAGCCGGGTGGAGCGTGGAGGTTGTGTCCTCTTCAAAGGTTGCCTTTGTGGCGGCGCCGCTGGTAAACATACCGAGATTCTCTTGATTGATGAAGGTGTGCCATGTCGAACCCCGCTCCTGGGACCTTGCCGATCGGCGAGCGCCTCGGCAACCGATACGAACTTGAGGAGCCCCTGTGCGCCTCGGGCACGCTCTGTCTGGTCCGTGCGTGCGACACCCAGCTCGACCGCGAGGTGCTCATCGAGGCCTTCGTGGATCTCGCCGCCCCCGTCGAGCGCCGCACGCGTTTCTGGCAGGAGTCTCGGGCGCTGACGAGGTCGCATGGCGTCGAGGTTCCGAGCGTGTTGGACATGATCGGCGATCCGGCGGCTGCGGGCGAGCCGCTCTTTCGCGTCCTCACGTCCACGACCTTCCCGACGCTGCGCCACCATCTTGACGGGCTGCCCAGGCTTGAGGCCGCGCGCCGCGAGTCCGCCGGGGCGCTGGCGCGCGCGCTCCTGGCGCCCTTGGAAAAACTCCACGCCGCGAGGCTGCCCCACCTCAACCTCACGCCCGACACCGTGCGCGTCTCCGACAATGGCCATGTCCTCCTCTATGGCTTTGGCGCCTCCCTCTTCCACCGCGATCCGGCAGCCTGGGTGGCCCCGGAGCTGCTCGATGGTCAATCCGCCAGCGCCAGCAGCGACCTCTACAGCCTCGCCGCGATCCTCCTCGAAGCCCTCGCCGGCCCCGAATCCTCGACCCCCGATGTCGCGCTCGCCCGACTGCCGATCCCCTGGCGCCGCGTCCTGGAGGCCGCCCTGGAGCCCGACCCGGCGCTGCGCCTCGCCTCGCCTCGCGCATGGCGCGCGCTCTTCGATGCGCTCTCGCGCGCCGACGCCTCCCGCATGCTCCGGCAGTCGACCCACGGGAGTGTCCCTCCCTCAGCGCCGCCTCCACCTGATCCGCCTGGGTCCAAGGGCGATCAACCGGCGAGGGCCGATACGTCCGTGGCCCAGGGCGCTCGGTCGGCGTCGGAAGGCCCTGGCTCGACCCAGGCCGACCGCCCGATCTCGACCGGACCGAAGGCGACGGACGCCAAAGGACCAACACCTCCACCCTCGGAGCAGCCGACGACGCCCCCTGCAGCCTCCAAAACCGCCGAGGGCGCGGTCCCCGAGAAAGAAGGCCCCCCCGCGCCCCGCGCGCCCGCGATCTCGGACTGCGCCCTCATCCCGGCAGGCACCTTCACCATGGGATCGCCCGAGCCGCGTCGCTTCTGGCGAAGCGGCGGGGGTGAGCTGGGCCGCTCCAACGACGAGCACCCCCATGAAGTTCGCATCACGCGCGCGTTCTGGATGCTCAAGGCCCCTGTGACCCAAGGCCAATGGGTCGCCCTCATGGAGTCACCCTGCCCAGCCTCCTTCAAGAAGGAGGTGGGGGCGCCCGATCTCAAGCGCCCCGTCGAGTCCGTCACCTGGTTCGACGCGATCCAGTTTTGCAACAAGCTCTCGTCTCGGCACGGGCTTGAGCCGGCCTACACGCTCTCCGAGGGGCCAGAAGGAGGCACGGTGGTTCGATGGACCCGCGGGCTCGACACCCCAGGCTGGCGCCTGCCCACCGAGGCCGAGTGGGAGTGGGCCTGCCGAGCCCGCACCCACACAGCCACCTGGCGCGGCGATCTGAGCCGCCTCGACGATCACTGCCCGGAGCTGGCCCCCATCGCCTGGACCCAGGCCAACAGCCAGAAAAAGACCCAGGAGGTCGCCACGCGAGATCCCAACGGCTTCGGCCTCTACGACATGCTCGGCAATGTCCATGAGTGGTGCTGGGATCGCTACGGCCCCTACAAGGGGAGCGCCGTGGATCCCATCGGCCCGGACGACAACACCCAGCCCCAGCGCGTGTTGCGCGGCGGCGCCTGGCAGTGCGCGCCCGCGGCCACCCGCGCTGCCACGCGCCACGCATTCAACCCGACCAAGAAGGGCAACGACATCGGCTTTCGAATCGTCCGCCTCTGGCGCAAAGGGGAGGCTCAATCTTGAAACCGACCCGCGCCCCCGCCCTCCTTGCTCTTCCCTTCCGCCACCCCTCCCAGGTGCCTGGACCTCGGCGGCGATCCGTGACCTCACCCCCATCGCTCCCCGCGGCCTGCGCCCCTCCGAGGCGCCTTGACCCTGGAGTTGAACCATGACCTCGCCTCCGCCGACCCCGCCCGCTGTCGAAGGCACCTTCCTGCCTGGAACGGAGATCAACGGCCGCTACGAGATCCTGAGCCTCGCCAGCGCGAGCGATCCCAACCGCCTCGTGGATGTCTACGAGGCCCTCGATCTGAACACCGAGCGCCTCGTCTTCATGAGGTTCGTCTCCCTGAGCGTGCTTGAGGGCGCCGACCGCAGGACCCGAGCGCGCGCGCTGGAGCGCTTTGATCAAGAGGCCAGGTTGCTGGCCGCGCTGCGCCACGAGTGCATCCCCGCACTCCTGGCCCACGAGCGCGCCCTCAACGACCAACCCTACACCGTCATCGCGCTGGGCCAGGGGCGCTCGCTGCGCGAGGAGCTTCGCCGCTGTGCGAGCAACCTCATGGAGCCCGGGCGGGTGCTGGGCCTGCTGAAGCTGTGTCTTGAGGGGTTGGAGCAGATGCACGATCGCGATTGCATCCACCGCGGCCTGTGGCCCGAGAACCTCTGGCTGGCCGACCCCGACACCGACCGCGAGCGCCTGTGCATCGTCAACTTCACCACCACCTTCGACTCCACGGCGTGCGCCACCGAGACCACGGGGGCCATGAGGCTCCAAGGCCCCTGGGCCTGGTACGCGGCCCCCGAGTACATCAGCCTCCAGGGTCACGAGGTGCTGACCGCCGCCGTCGATGTCTACCAGATTGGCCTGCTCCTGGTGGAGATGCTCTCGGGCCAGCCCGCCGTCGCCCACACCGACGACCCCATGGACGCCCTCAACCAGCACACGCGCTTTCGCGGCCTTGCCCCCTCGGTGCCTGACTGGCTGCGCCTTAGCCCCATCGGCCCGGTGATCGAGCGCGCTCTCCAGAGGAACCCCGCCGATCGATACCCCGACGCCCGCGCCTTGCGCGAGGCGCTCGAAGGGATCGATCCCGAGGCGCTTTGCCCGCAGATCGTCGCGGCGGCCACGCCGCAGCTCCCCGGCTACACCGTCCACGGCGTGCTCAGCGACAGGGGGGGCCAGGCGCTGATCTTGCGCGCCAGCAACCGCGACACGCCCCCGCGCGAGGTCGCCGTCAAGCTCTTTCGACCCCCCGATGAGCCCTCCGAGGCCCGAAACTTCCGCCAGCGCTTCGCCATCGAGGCCGAGGCCCTCAGGACCCTCTCGCACCCCAACGTGGTCCGACTCCTGGATCACGGCCAGGAGCCCGATGGGGAGCGGCGACCCTTCCTGGTCCTGGAGCTGCTCCAGGGCCGGACGCTGGCCGATGCGCTCGACCGTGACGGGGCGATGGCCCCCGATCGCGCCCTGCGCTTGATGGGCGGCGTCCTGAACGGGCTCGCCCTGGGCCACAGGGCCGACCCGCCCCTCGTCCACAAGGATCTCAAGCCCGCCAACCTCTTCCTCATCGACGAGGGCACCGAGCGCGAGCGCCTGGTCGTGCTGGACTTTGGCGCGGCGCGGCGATGCACCGGGGCCAACGCGAGCTTCCTGACCCAGGTCGAGCTGCGCATGTCCACGGCCCAGTACACCGCCCCCGAGTATGCCCGCACCGTCGAGGCCGTCTCTCCCGCCACCGATGTCTATCAGGCCGCCCTCATCCTGATCGAGTGCCTCACGGGCCGGATATTGTGCCCCTTCGAGGGCAGCATCGAGGCCCTCGCATGGCACACGTCCGGCAAGGCCATCACCGACCTCCCGATCCGCCTGTCCGTCCACAGGCCGCTGGACAACGTGCTCCGCAAAGCCCTGGACCTCGATCCCTGCGCGCGCTACCTCGACGCCGCCGCCTTCCGCGACGCCCTCGCCGTCCTCGACCGCACCCGCCTGCCCGACCTGCGCCCCCCCCGCCCGGCGCCCGCTCCTCCCACCGATCCCGAAGCGGACGAGGTCGACTCCGATCCCTCGGCGCCCACCTCCGCATCCACCCCCGGCGGGACTTCCCCCGATCGCGCGCCCCTCCCTCCCTCGGAGCACACCACGGAGGGAAGACCATCCGCGCCCTCATCCGCGCCTCGACAAGGGACGGGCGTGCGTATCGGTTCAATGGTCGAGGCGAGGCGATCCTGGCTCGCGCTGGTCGAGGCGCTGGCCCAGGACACCGCCCCCGAGGCGCTTCTGCCGCACATCGACGCCTGCCTCCAGAACGCCCCCTGGCCGGCAGACAGCGACGAGTGGCTCGTCATCGACGAGGCCTGCCGCATCGTCCAGCGCCGCGCCAGAGCGCGCCAACGCCAGCTCCAGGCCCTCCACCGCCCGGCCTGATTCATGAAAAGAGGTTGCGCCCGTGGCCGACGCTCCCCCCGACATGCCCATCGACGACGCGCTTGAGCCGCCCGACGCCCAGCCACTCGACGATCCGAGCAATTCGAAGGACATCCTGCCGCCGGGGACGGTCATCAACGATCGCTTCGAGGTGATCGAGGTCGCAGGCAAGGGCGCTTATGGGGTGGTGTATCGGGCCAGGGATCTTGATGTCTTCAAGCGCGAAGTGGCCGTCAAGGTGATGCTGCCGCGCCACGCCAGAAACCAGATGCTGCGCACGACGTATCTGGACCGCTTCAAGCGCGAGGCTCGGATCCTGGCGGATCTCAAGGACACGTTGACCATCTTCAGCTACGGACAGGTCGAGATTGGCAAGGTGCAGTGCCCCTTCATTGCCATGACGTGGCTCGAAGGTCGAACTCTGGATGACGAGCTGTGCGCTTGCGAACGCATGGATCCCCGTCGGGTCTGTGATCTGGTGTTGACGGCCCTGCGGACCTTGGAGCAAGCGCACCAGCGGGGGGTGATCCACCGCGACATCAAGCCCGCCAACCTCTTTGTCCGCGCCGCGTCACAAGAAGGCGGTAGCAATGATGAGGTGCTCTACGTCCTGGACTACGGGCTGGCCAAACAGACGCGGCCCGCGATGGATGGCGACGGACTCTCTCAGCAGTCGGGGACGGAGACGCCCATTGGGACCACGACCCCAGGAACCCTGGCGTACTGTGCCCCTGAAGGCTTCAATCCGGGCAGCGCTCTGACCGCTGCCCGCGATGTCTACTCGATGGGGCTCGTCCTGGCCGAGATGGTGTCCGGGCAACCCGTCTTGCCTCTCAAGCGCCTGGCAAAGCTGGATAGGATGCGTTTTAATGCTAACATCATGCTCATCCACTGTCGCGGCCTCCTCGACCAAAATGAAATCCCCTTGCTGACGCCGGCCTTGCTTGAGCGCGCGGGTGGGCTGGGCGATGTGATCGTCAAAGCCACCCAGCTCAGACCCGACGATCGCTACCCCTCCGCCGCTGAGATGCGCAAGGCCATACAGGACGTCCACGACGACCTCCTGCGCGCCTACTACGTCAACCAGAGCCACGACGCGATCCCCACCGTCTCGCCCTCCTCGCCGCAAAAGGCCAGCGATGACGCGGAGGTCAAAGCCTTCCTCCGTGGCCTCGACGCCTTCAAGCTGTCCGCCGCTCCCCTCGCCATGTGGGAGGAGCTGGCCGGTGAAGCCCTCGATCTCGGGCGAGCCGATGCCCTGCTCGCCGCCCTGGACACGATCCTCGACGATCCCGACCGCCGACGACGGGATCCCGACTTGTGCATTGAGCTCGCCCGCACGGCGGCGGCGTGGTGCGAGCACGTCGCCCTCCTTGACGACGCGGCGGCTGCGCTCCACGAGCGTCTGCTCCTCCTCGATCCCAACGACGACGAGGCCCTGCGCTGGCTGCGCGATCACCTCGCCCCGGCCCCCTTGCGCGACCTCCTCCAGCGCGTCGTCCAGCAGGCCCCCGACGAGCGCGTGCCCATCGCGCTGGTCGAACTCATGGCGGCGGCCTACGTCGACGAACAGCCCGAGGTGGCCCTGGTCCTCTATCGCCAGATGCTCGAACAAAGCCCCCATCGCGACGACCTCTTTGAAGCCCTCGCGGCGCTGATGGAGCGCCTGGAGCGATGGACGGACCTCGTCGCCCTCTACGACAGGCGACGCCGCAAGCTCACCACCCCCTCACCACGGAGCTTCGAACTCGCCCTCGCCGCCGCCCGGATCGTCGAGCGCCACACAGGCGCCCCTCCCGCCGAGGCCATCGCCCGCTGGGAGGCGCTCCTGCACCAAGATCCCCAACACCTGACCGCCCTCAAGGCGCTCGCCCGCCTCCACGAAGCCCACAGCCCCGAGGCGCTCGCCCTGACCGCCCTGAGCCGCTACGCCGCCGCGCTGCCCCCTGGCTCCAGGCGCCGCAACACCATGGCCCGCCTGGGCGATCTCCACTGCCGCCACCATCCTCCCGATCGCATCCCCTCGACGTCTCCTCCCTCACCGTTGCCCTCCGAAGAGGACCTCTCGGACCTCGACGTCGAAGGCCCTGACCTCAACAGCGACCTCCCCGACGCCTCTCCTCTGCCGCCGCCTGTACCCCCGAGAGGCGCTGGACTGCCTTCTCGCCAGGGAGCCCCGCCTTCTCCCTCGACGCGCCCTTGGGCCATCATCTCGCCCTTGCCCGATCCGGCCAACCCCCACCTGGAGGGCTTGCGTGCCTTGCTGCACGGACCGGCCAGCGACGAGGCATGGGGCCAGTTGTGCCGCGCCCTTGACGCGATCAAAGATCCCTCGCTTCTCCAGATTGCCCTCGACTTCAGCCGCGATGCGCTCGGGCTCCGTCGTGGGGATTGGCAGCGGCCCGCCCAGCTCGTCCCGGCGGCGTGGCTCGGAGCCCAGGCCAGCGGTGAGATCGAGCCGCGCCTGTGTCTGCTTGAAGCCCTGGGTATCGAGCGGGCCGGCTTCGCGCTCATCCCGGCCGGTCGCTTCCTGATGGGCTCGCCCGAGGAGGAGGTGGGGCGATACGATTGGGAGCGACAGCATGAGGTGGTGTTGAGCCGGGACTTTGCGGTGGGCGTGTTTCCGGTCACACAAGGGCTTTGGACCCAGGTCATCGGCACCAACCCCTCCCTCTTTCAGGGCGGTGAGCCCGCTCAGGCCGTCCTGCGTCCCGTGGAGCAGGTTTCCTGGTTCGAAGCGGTGGCCTTCTGCAATGTGATGTCGACCCGATGGGGTCTGGAGCCCTTCTACCGCCGCTCTGACGGCCAGCCCTACGGGCCTGAGGAGGCTCGGGCCGAGATCATCCCCGAGATCAAAGGCTGGGAGGGCTCGGGTTGGAGGCTGCCAACGGAGGCGGAGTGGGAGTATGCGTGCAGGGCAGGCACGAAGGAGGCGACCTACGCCGGTGATCTGGAGATCCTCGGAGTGAGTAACTCACCCTTGCTGGACGAGATCGGGTGGTACTTGGGCAACTCCGTGGAGGAGTACGAGGGAGGCTGGGACTTGTTGGGCTGGGTAAAGAGGCAGTTCAAAGCGGCGAAGTCAAGGACACATCCGGTGGGGCTCAAGAGGGCCAACGGCTTTGGGCTTCACGACATGCTGGGCAACGTCTATGAGTGGTGTTGGGACTGGATTTGTGACTACCCAAGTGGCACCGAAGCAAACCCGAGCGTTGACCCTGAAGGCCCAATAGACGACCAGTTCCGCGCCGTCCGGGGCGGAAGCTGGTACTCCCGCGCCCGCTGGGTCCGCGCCGCCGCCCGCAGAAGCAACGCGTCTGGCAGATGTTACGATGAAGTCGGCCTGCGGGTTGTGAGGTCGAGCCCTTGGCGCTTGGAGCCTTGAACTCAAGGCCAAACAGATCTGAAAAAGTGGTGGCCGTGGTGGCGGAGCAGTAGAGAGTCGCGCGATGGTCGCAAGAGACCCGATCGCGGCTCAGCCCGCTTGCCCCAGGCTCGCGCCTGGGGCACCAGATCCAGGCACGCCCCTTCGGGGCTCTCGACAGGCTCTGCGCCAGCCATCAGCATCGTGTCGCTCGGCTCAGCCCCTCAACATCAAGTGCCGGTTGTGTGGGGTGACACGATGCCCGTAGGTTGACGCCCCGTCGTCAGCCCTGAAGGGGCGTCCCTGAGCTGAAGCCCCGGGCGCGAGCCTGGGGCGAGACGCCGTTGGCACGGTAGCCGCTCCAAGCCCATCCAAACGATCTCTGTCCCCGCTTACAGCCCGCTCCACACCTGGGTTGCGCTCGGGCCTCTTACGACCGTCGCGCTTCTCTTTGTCCCCCGTCCCAGCCCCCACCGGTTATTGAAAGGCTGTCATGGCCAAGGGCTCAAGGGCCCAAGTGTCAAGGGCTCGACCTCACAAGCCGGAGGCCGCGGACGCCGTAGTGCCTGACAGGCGCGCCGTAGCCGCGGGCGGCGGCGCGGACCCAGCGGGCGCTGGAGCCCCAGCACCCGCCACGGAGGACGCGCCACTGGCCGGTGCTTGGGCCTGTAGGATCAACGCTTGGGCTGTCCTTGGGATCGCCATACCCGTCATACCAGTCCCAGCACCACTCATACACGTTCCCAAGAACATCATGCAGACCAAAGCCGTTCGCCTTGAGCAACCCCGCCTCATGGGTCGTGCCGCTGCTGTTCTTGCCGTACCAGGCGATGGGCTCCAGCGTCGCATCCTTGTCCTCCCCAGTTCCTTGCAGCTCGCCGTTGTACGTCGCTCGACCATCCCCACCACGGCATCCATACTCCCACTCCGCCTCCGTCGGCAGTCGATAGCCTTCGCTCTTCAAGCCCCCGGGCCATTGGGGAACCTGTTGGGCATCGGCCTCCTTGAACCCGTAGGGGCTTCGGCCATCTGAAGCGAGGTAGCAGGGCTTCAGCCCTTCCAGGCGCGACAGGGCGTTGGCGAGCGCAAGGGCTTCGTACCATGTCACGTTCTCGACCGGGTTCTGGAGGCTGCCCTTTTTGAAATGGGAGGGATCTTCGCGATCAGGGGCGAGGATCTTCCAGTGGGCTCGCGTCAAGGGGGTCGCTTGCATGAAGAAGCCTTGGGAGAGCTTGACCTTGTGTTGCGTCTCGTTGTCGTATCGACCGGCTTCGCCCTTCGGTGATCCCATCAAGAAGATCCCGTCGTCAGGAGGGGGGACGTGGACGAAGAGGCCGATCTTCGTCTCGATGGGATCGGCTTGGGGAGGGATGAGGGGTTGAGGCGGCCCCAGAGACAGGCGTGGGTGGGGTCGAAGACGCAGAAAGACCAGGGTTGCCATCCACCATGGGAGGGGGATCGTCTCCAGTCGATCCTGGAGGTCTTCGACATGTCTTCGGAGGGTCTGGAGGTCGGCGTTGCTCTTGGACTTGAGGGCTTGTTGGGCGTCCTTGACTTGAACGAGCTGTCCTTGGAGTCGATCGCGCTCGACCTTGAGGCCGGCGATCTCGACCTTGGTCTTGCGGAGGTTGTCCTGGGCCTCTGAGTGCGTCTTCTGGTGGGTCTCGCCGGACTTCTTGTGACCCTCGCCTTCCTTGCGGGCCTGTTGGAGTTCGGTTCGGAGGGACGTGATCGTCTGATCGCGCTGGTCGATCTGCTGCTGGAGGGCGTCCTGGGTGGCGTCGATGGACGTGCGGAGGGTGAGGGCCTCGGTGGTTTGCGCTTTGAGATCGGCAAGGGTCCGCCCGGCTTCGTCCAGGGCTTGCCGATGTTCTTCGAAGGTGCGCTGGAGGGTGTCGCGCTCGGCGCGGGATCGTTCGAGATCGGCGCGGGCGTTGGAGAAGTCGGCCTGGAGGGTGTCGCGCTCGGTCTGGAGGCTGTCGAGGGTGGCGGTGGTGTGATCGAGGCGGCTTTGGAGATCGAGGCGCTCGCGATCCGCGCGGGTCTGAAGATCTTCGAGATCGCGGCGCGCTTGAGCCTCGCGGGTCTGGAGGGCGTCGTGGTCGGTGCGGGCCTGGGTCTGGAGGGCGTCGAGATCGTGGCGGGCCTGGGCCTGGAGGGCTTCGAGTTCCTGGGCGTGGCGCAGGGCCTCGGGGGTGGGGGCAAGGGCGGCGTCGAGGCGAGCCAGCAGGGCGTCGGGGTCGAGCGCGTCGAGGGGATCGGGGTTGCGCGGGTCAAGGGCGGCCCGATCGATGCGGTCCAGATCGTAGGCGAGCGCCTTGAGGGCGCGCTGGATCGCGTCGTCGTCGCTGGCGTCGATGAGCTTGTGGAAGACGTGCAGGGCGCTGCGGAGGTGGCGGCGGGCGAGGTGGAAGCGGCACAGCGCGGGCCAGTCCTGAAGCTCGGTCAGGAGGGAATCGATGCGCCCGGTGATGGCGTGGTGGGCCGGCTCAAGCTCCAGAGCGCGGGTGTAGAGGGCGATGGCCTCGCGCGGCGCGTCGAGGCGGCGCGCGTGCAGATCGGCCAGCTCCTGGAGGGTGTCGAGCTGGTCGGGCAGGGCCAGGCCGAGGCGCTGGTCGAGGATCTCGGCCTGCTCGGCCCAGCGACCCTGGGTGGCGTAGAGCCGCGAGAGGTTCAGCAGCGCGAGGCTCAGATCCGAGGGCAGCTCGGTGAGCGCGCGCCCGACCGGCGTGCTCTGGCGCAGATCGGCGATGATGAGATCGGCCAGCGCCCGGTGGGTGTCGGCGGCGGCCTCGGGCTGGCCGAGGTGCTGGTCCTGGAGGGTCGCCAGCATGGCCAGGATCCGGCGCCGCAGCGGGAGGTCGCTGGCCCTGGCTTTCGTCAGCGCCTTGGTCAGGAAGCCGCCCAGGCTCCTCCAGACATCAGGGCGTTGGTGGCGCTCGGCCAGATCCCTGGCGCGCTTGCTCAGATCGTTGAGGATGTCGGCGTCGGGCTTCTTGGCGAAGATCGCGCCGAGCTTCACGAACAGGCGCTCCTCCTCGCCGGAGTCGGAGGGGGTGGGCTCCAGCGGGGCGTGGAGCTGGAAGGTGGAGGGGTACATCGCCCGCTGGCGCTCGCGCAGGGCGTCGCGCAGCTCGCCTGCGTGCTTGTAGCGCCCGCCCAGATCCAGGGCCAGAGCCTTGTCCAGCACGGGCCGCAGGCCGTCCAGAACAGCGCGGAGATCGTCGGGCAGGTTCTCGGGGATGGCGATGCCCTTGCGGTGCAACATCATGGCCGCGTCGGTGTGGGCGGGGTTGGTGGCGCGCTGGCCGGTCAGGGCCTCGATCAAGACCAGCCCCATCGAGAAGACGTCCAGGCCCGTGGTGACGAGGCGCGTGTCGAGGTACTCGGCAGGCAGATAGGGGAAGGTGCCTGCGGCGTGACGCGTGCGGGTCAGGCGGTTGTCTTTGTCGTCGTGCTGGATGAGCACGTCGAAGTCGATGATCTTGAGCAGGACCTGCTCGTCGGGGTTGCGCGCCAGGAAGAGGTTGGAGGGCTTGAGGTCGCGGTGGACGCGGCCTCGCTCGTGGGCGTAGGCCAGCCCGTCGAGGCAGGGGATGAAGAGCTCCAGGGCCAGATCGGGGTCGAGCGGGGTGGAGGTCCTGGGGTCATACTCCCCCTCGGGGGGATAGAGGCGCCGATCGAGGCTCTGACCGTCGAGCAGCTCCATGACGGCAAAGGGGACCTCCTCGACGACCTTCTCCTTGCCCTCGTCGATCCACCTCAGCGGTCCAGGGCAGACGCCGTGCTGAAGGATCTTGACGATGTTGGGGTGGTCGAGGTCTGCGGCCAGCCGCGTGCCGTGCTCGAAGCGCTTGCGGATCGGGCCTTCAAGGCGCGTGGGGTGGATGAGCTTGACGGCGACCTCGTGGCCGTCGCCGCGCCGGGCGACGTAGACCGAGGCGATGCCGCCGCTGCCCAGGTGGCCCACCACCCGCAGGCCGTCGACGATGATCTGGTCCTGGCAGTAGAGGCCGTGGGGGTCGTCGGGCCACGGGCGGGCACGGGTCATGCGGCGCACCTTCCAGATCAAGTTCGCCGCGATTCTGCGTCAGATGTCCCATTCTTTCAAGGGATGCCCCCGCCGTTGGCAGGCCGATGCACGATCTCAGGTAATGGCTTTCCGCGCCCCGGAAGGCCGCTCTTGATCCACGAGAATGGCTTTCCGCGCCCCGGAAAGCCGCTCTTGATCCACGAGAGTGGCTTTCCGCGCCCCGGAAGGCCGCTCTTGATCCACGAGAGTGGCTTTCCGCGCCCCGGAAAGCCATTGACGGCTTTCGAAAGCCGCCTTCCGTGGCGCGGAGAGCCGCTCGCCCCAGGCTCGCGCCCGGCGCTACTATTGTGCCGACGGCGTCTCGTGCCGACGGCGTCTCGCCTCTTCGAGGCTCTCGACGGGGCGTCAACCTCCAGGCATCGTGTCACCCCACATCAGCGGCCCATCGAGACGAGCGCCACGATGCTGCGGGCTGGTCCAGAGCCCGTCGTGAGCCCCGTAGGGGCGTCGCTGGATCTGTAGCCCCAGGCGCGAGGGCGGCGGCCCTACGCCTGGGGCGGCGGATTCCTGCCACCCCATGATCAGAGCCTGCTCCACACCCGCTCGAATCAAGTTGTTTTTGGCGGAGGAAGAAGGTACAGTCCTCAAACCCTGAGGGAAAGGAGGAGGAATATGGCAAACAGGCTGTTGGTGGACAGACACGCGAATGGTGACGTGATCCTGAAGCGCTTCGACAGGCCGGGGCAGGAGATCCCAGCCCCGGTCGCGCCTGTCCTGGAGGCTTTCAGGGGCGCCCATCGCTCCTTCGTGGTTGCGGACAAGGCCGTGACCAGGGCGCAGATCAAGGAACAAGAAGGGCTCAAGGCGGTCAGTCGGGCCGACTCGATCCTGGACAAGGCCATCGACGACATGGCCGATGAGCTGGTGGGCGCCAAGGTGACCCCTCGCCAGAGCGCCTTCAAGGGCTTGTCCCCGCACAGCCCCTCCGAGATGAAGGATCTGGCCTTCGCCAAAGAGGCCGCCGCCGTGGGCGCCCTCCTTGATCAGATCGAGCTGTCCAACCCGCCTGAGGCGGTGCAGGCCAAGGCCCAGCTCCTCAAGGAGATGTCCGCGGCGGTCCAGGAGGCCATCGCCAACCACGACGTCCTCGCGATGGCCTGGGCACACGCGCTCCAGAAGCGCGATGCGCTCTTCCCGGCCTGGGATGAGGCCCTCGATGCGCTCAAGCGCAAGGCCACGGGCGACTTTGACAAGCTCACCTTCAACGCCCTGTTTGCGCCGCCCGATCTCATCCACCGCCCTCGCAAGCCCCGCAAGAAGAGCGCCTGACCCCACACCCCACCCCCGCACTCCACCCCCTGTCCCCCTCCTCGTTTCACAAGGAGGGGGGACGCTCGTATTACGGACACGGGTGGATCGCACTCCACCCCCTGTCCCCCTCCTCGTTTCACAAGGCTGTCTCTTAGTCACATCTCATCGGAGCCCGTCGTGGCGGGGGTCGAGGGGAGACTCAGTTGATGGGTCTGGGGTCAGTGCATTGGCCTTGCTCAAAAACTCGATCCCGTGTTGGCCGCCATCCTTCATCGACCCGTGGGCCTGTCAAAAGGGCTCAGAGGGCTCTGCGCCGGGTCCCGGAGG